>JAGVKR010000222.1 GCA_020050375.1 Planctomycetales bacterium | reverse complement strand
CTGTCAGCCGTTGAGCACGATCGCTGCCGATCCACTCCACGCAGGAGAATCGACGACCGTGTCGATTTCGTCAGTCTTCTTCATCAGGCGGCACAGTCAACTGTGGTGCAGCAATTTCTTCGAGAGCGCCCATCAGATCTCGCTCGTGCGGGCCGTGATCGTAGCAATCGGAATCGTGCCACAACGGCAACCCGGCGGCATATCGAGCCGAGAGCATCGTGACTTTCTCGTCGGACCCCGGTCGTGCCGGTGTCGCCTTGAACGGGTTGATCCCCATAGCTTTGAATTCCTCAAGATCAAAAGTCACCGAGTTATCGTCCAGATCATCGTCGAAGCCCTGCAGCTCCTCATCTTCGAACTCGTCGTCCATTTGCCTCGCCATTCATTCTTCCCCTTGTAAAATACTGTGACTATCAACCCACGATAAAGACGGCCTGGTAAAACCCGTTCCACATTCAAATGCAAACCGCTTCGTCTTCGAGCAACACAATCAACCGCTTAGAGAGCGATCTGGTGACACGAATCGACGCAGCAGGAAGTCAGGCCCGATTCACAATTGAGGAGGGAAATCGCAGGCAGGTCGTCAATTGATTTCACCTAAGATTTTTTGGGAAATCGGGCCGAATGTCAATCAAAAAATTCGCGTTTCGCCGAACTTCGAGGGAATTCCCATCATTGAAAATTTCGACCGGGAACACCTGGCTGAATTTGGGACAGGATACCGGCATCGCAATCGGAATCACCGACCTCAGATTGCCCCGTCTCCCCAGATTTCCAGCGCGTGATCATCGCGGTCGAGAAACCTGGTAGCGCTTGAGCTTTCGATCGAGAGTCGAACGCTCGATCCCAAGAATCTGAGCGGCCTGAGATTTGTTCCAGTTCGTTCGATCGAGCACGGCGAGAATGTGCTGCTGCTCGACCGATTCGAGCGTGATGTCGCCGAACCCAACGGCGCCTGCCGTCGACATCAGGCGATGCTCTTCGCCTCCACCGAGTCCGGACAACTGAATGTCGCCGACTCCCACCAGTTCGCCGGTGCAGAGTATGACCGCTCGTTCGATCGCATTTTGCAGTTCACGGACGTTGCCCGGCCAATCGTAGGCCAGGAGCTTGTCGATCGCCGCGGGGGTGAAATCGCGAATCTGGCGCCCGGTCTTTCCTGCGAAACGCTCGAGAAAATACCGGGCCAGCTCCGGGACGTCGGTCAAATGTTCGCGCAGGGGCTGCACGAGCATTTCGACCACGTGCAGCCGGAAGTAAAGGTCTTTGCGGTACAGCCCATCTTCGACTGCGGCTTCGAGGTCGCGGTTGGTGGCGGCGACAACTCGCACGTCGACTTGAATCGGGGTGTTTCCGCCGACGCGCTCGAAAGGATGCCCTTCAAGGACCCGCAGAAACTTGGCCTGGATCGACGGCCCCATTTCACCGACTTCGTCGAGAAACAGCGTCCCCTTGTGAGCCTGTTCGAACTTGCCGATCTTGCGATTCGTCGCCCCTGTGAACGATCCCTTTTCGTGCCCGAACAATTCACTTTCGAGGAGGCTTTCGGTGAGCGCCGCGCAATTCATGCAAACAAACGGACCATTCCGGCGCCGACTCGTGAAATGAATCGCCCGCGCGACGAGCTCCTTGCCCACGCCGCTTTCTCCGCGGATCAGGGCCGTCGCGTCGGTAGGGGCGATCCGCACGATCTTGAGCTTGAGGGCCTGCAGACTCGGGCTGCTGCCCACCAGGTCGCTTTCGATCCCCAATTGCTCGCGCAGCTTGGCGTTTTCGTTGCGGACCTGCGCCAGACCGTCGGCCATTTTTTCCTGGCGCAAGAGAATGTCGAGCGCCCCGGCGCATTGATCGGCGACCGCCAGGGTGAATTCCAGATCGTCTGGCTCGAGTTTCTTGTCGGGATTTGTCGAGTACAGATGCACCAGCCCGTAGATCTTGCGCCCCAGACGAATCGGCGCGCAAATCACGCTTTTGGCATGAATCTCGCCCAGGCTGTCGCGATTCACGAGCAGGCTGTCGTCGGCGACGTCGCGCGCCAGAATCGCCTCACGGCTCTTCAAAACGGTGCTCGAAAGATACTCCGAAACTTTCTGATATGGCCGTTCTCCGCTCGACCGATAGGCAACGAGCGTCAGTTCACCCGGTTCCTCGCCGGGCGAAACCGACGTGGGGAGCAGCAGCAGGGCCCCGATATCGGCGGCCGTCCCGGCCTCGAGCCCCGCCAGAACGATCTCGGCCAATTGTTTCGAGTTGTTCGCGCTCCCCATGTCGAGGGCAAGCCGGTACAACTGACCCAGTTCGCGGCTGGTGCGATCCCGATCGAGAGTGGCCGAACGGCTGCCGGCCACGAAGGGATTGTCGCGCTCGCGGTGCAAAATCGTGGGCTCGGATGCCGGAGCGAGCGCGTCCAGCACATCCATCGTCATATTGTTGAGCTCGCTGTCGCTCGAAGGCTCATCCGCGCCGGTCTTCGGAAATGCCTGCGACAAATCGTACGTGAAGGCCAGCTCGCAGGGACCGATCTCGATCACCTGCCCCGGCTTCAGTTCAACTTCCCCCGAAACCGGTTCGCCGCCAATCAACGTTCCGTTTCGACTTTGCAGATCGCGGATCTTCCACGCCGACCCGTTCTGAAAAACCTCGCAGTGATAGCGGCTGCAAACTTCGTCGTGAAGTACGATGCGATTGGTCGGAGCGCGGCCGATCGTCATGACCTGTCCCGGGGTCAGGCGATAGACGTCACGCCATTTGCTGCCTTCACGGACGACGAGATACGCAATCATATCAAGGCAACATCTCGTGGAGTGATGTATCGTGGCGTAATATACCAAGGCCCCGCCCCGACTGTTGCATTATAGCGCACTCGACGACAAAACTGAATCTCCGAATGGCCAGTCTTCCGGAACGAACGACATGAAGGGGGGGAATTTAACGATTCTGCGGGGAGGCTGACCGATCGGCTCGAATGTTGGTGTCGTCCGATCTCTGCCGGCCTTTTGGCAGCGCTGTGGCCGCTTCGCAACGTCCCTCCCCTGACCCGCCATATTGCCGAAGCGCTTCCTCAGCAAGGAGCTTACGACCGGAACCTGGAGCACGATTCGGTCGCAATGCAATCCAAGACGGGCTTGTTTTCGGGCGCATCGCGCGTCATCCTATATCTGGAGCCGGGATCTCGATCGATCAACGAGTGATGACTATTCCGGCGGCTGTTTCGTTTCCTTGTGCGACCGGCAGAGGATCTCCCAAGGTCGTGCCGTCGGACCTGAATTGCAATTCATCGCCGATTGGGTGGGTGCCGGGCGAACATTCCGGTCGGTGCGACAGGTCGAACAAGAGTTTCAGATTCACAGGAGCAGGCAATGCCCGCGTGGCCCGGCGGACCATGTCCCGTCTGCGGCGAAGAAATGCCCGAGCGGTTGATCCATTGCTTTAACTGCCGCGCACTTCTCAACAACGACCTCGAGCCCGACAGCGTCGAGATTCCGGAGTTTGTGCCGCTCAAGGAGATTGAACCCATCGCTGAGATCAAGGCTCGCGGCTACTACCTGAATTGCCCGCACTGTCGCCGTGAACTGCGGGTCAACTCAAGGTACGTCGGCAAGTCGGTCACGTGCAAGCAGTGCGACGGCAGCTTCGTCCTCGACTTCACATCTCCGAGCCTTCAAAAAGTGGGCGTCTACGTTTATTGTCCGCAATGTGCCGACCGGTTGCGAATGTCGACCAAGTACGTGGGAGTCAAGGTCGCCTGCAAAGCGTGCCACGCACGCCTCCTGGTCGTGGAGTGAGTACCCGCGTCTGGTGACGAAAAGGCCCTGCGCTGAAATCTGCATCGCGCCGATCGGGCCATGTTCATTCGCCGCGCAAAGTCGCGAGCACCGGCGTTCTTACCGCGTCACGGACGGCAGCCAGCGAAGCCGCCATCCCCACAACGAATACGCCCGCGACGATGATCCCGAGGTCGCGCCAGGGAACATCGGCCCCGATGCTTACGAGGTGCGGCAGCATGGCCAATAGCGCCGCTCCGCCACCACAGCCGAGGCCCCACGCCAGGAGCATCGCGTTTTCGCATAGCACCAGCCAAGCCAGACTACCGTCACGAAAACCGACCGCCCGCAGGAGGGCCAGCTCCACCCGACGGTCGAGCACGTTGCGGAGCATGACGGCCGCCAGGCCGATCGTCCCCAGGAGCAGGCCCAGCCCCCCCAGCGCTTGAAACGTCGAAAGATACGTGTTTTGAACCGCGAGAAAGCCCGCCAGGCGATCGGCCACCCGTTCGGCATCAAAACCCGGCAGCGTGGATTCAAGCCAGTCGGCGACCGCAGTCGCGTGTTCGGGGGGCGTATCGATCAGGAACATTCGGGCGCCAGCCTGTGCCGGAAACAACCGGCGGAAGTGAGTTTCGTCCATCAGCAGCACTCCCTGAAACACGCTGCTGTCGAGCATGCCGGCGATCCGCGCTTCGAACGGTTGACGGAGCTCGTCGAACATTTGAAGCGTCTGCCCCGGACCGACGTGCAAGCTGTATTGGAGCGTGTTCATGTCACCGAAGACGGGGATTACTCCATCAGGACTCGGTTCGCGGAGCCGCAACCAGGGATTTTCGCTCCCGGCCCCGACGAACTTGAACCCGCCCCGGTCGATCATTTCCGGGGGAACTCCCAGAATGGTCGGCTGCGACGTCTGATAGATGTTGAGGCAACTGGCATTTTCGCCGGGCTTCACCCGAAATCCGATCACCGGCCCGAGCGATGCCCGAGCGGCGACTGTCGCGTCATCCTTCTGCGAGTCGTCGTCGAGACCGAGCTTGTCGCGCCCCTTGGGCGTGTTGAGATCGAACAGCACAGGCGCCGATGAATCGGCGATCAGCGTGAAGCCGCCGTTGCCCGAATTGCGCTCGGGACGTTCGACCGACGGATTTCGATGCCCGGCGGCGATCGCCACGATCAGGAATGTGGCCGACGCGATCAAGCCTGTCGAGAGCAGGCTGCGCACACGATTCCGCGCGGCATTTCGCAACCCCAGCCGTGCCACCCCGAAGAATCCTGTCCCACGCACCGCCATTCCGGCGTCGGCATCGAGCCAACTCGCAAAAGCCGACATTCCTGCGGCGAGCAGCGCCATTCCGACAAGAAAGAACACGATCGTCGGCCACGAAAATCCCGCGATGGCTTCCGTCGCGGGAATGAGCCCCGCGACAACACCGATCGTGCTGACGACAGCAAATCCGGCGAGCGCAATAGCAATCCACCGGGCACGATCTCGGCGCCGAGAACGAGCCCCGTCGGCGAGATTCGACTGCGTGACGCCCGCCAGCAACGATCGAGGCGAAACGAGCCACAGGCTCCGCAAACCCCACCAGATCGATCCCAAAGCGACAACCGTCGAGATCACGGCGCCAATCGCGAGACTGCTCGCAACGATGTGGACCTCCAAAAATCGCGTGCCGATCGCGCCGATCCACCATGTTTTTAGACCGTAAACCATCAGCGAGGCGTAGCCGCAGGCGGCCAAAAGTCCAAGAGCGACGCCGACCATCACAACCAAGAGCCCTTCACCCAGCAATAGGCCGCGGACCTGTGCATGCGAGAAGCCGGTCGCCAGCAGAAGCCCAACCTGCTCTGTTCGTTTCTCGATTCCCAGTCGAAACAACAGACCAATCAGAATCGCGGCCGACAGAATCAGAAAGAAGCTGAATCCAAAGAAGAGCCCGCCGAAATCAGTCGTTCCCGCGGCCGCGCGCAATCCCTGAAATTTGACCGGTTGGAACGACAGCCCCATCTTCTCCGGCTGCAACAACTGCAGGAGCTGGCTGGTGAACTGCGATTCCGTCTCGGCCAGCGATTGCCCTGGCGCGGCCGCCACGCGAATCGAGGTCAATTCGCCGTACCGGTTCTGCCAGAGATGTTGCGCCGTCTTGAGCGTGACGAATGCCTTTGGCGTTGCCCGATAACGCTTCCAATACGCGTCGTCGCGTGGCGTGACCGGTTCCATGGGAAACGGCGAATCCCATTCGGTAAAACTGTCGACGTCGGTGATCCCTCGGACTTCCGGCGTCAACCCCCGATCGGAGGCGATGGTCCCTTCGAGCCGAACGATTCCGCGAACGACGAACCGCCGTTCGACTTCGGGCAATTCACCATGCGAGCCGACGAGGTGGTAGGTGAGCCGGATCGTATCTCCTGCCGCGGCGCTCAGATCTGCCGCGAGCCAGTCGTTGAGGACAATCTCCCCGACCCCTTCCGGCTGGTCGATCTCCCCTTCCCCCAGTTGGCGGTTTGGGGCATCGCCCGCAAATACATAGGGGCCGAAAGGAGCAGAGTCGGGGGACTGGAACAATGCCGGTTCGATGCCGGCAACGATGGAATAGCGGCTGTACGCGGGTTGACCGGCTTCGGGCGCGGCGTGCCCTCCATCGGCCCGCTCGACAACGCTCATCTCGTTCGCGATGTAGGCCAGTACGGGTGAGACTCGCGATCGAAGGCTCGACGCGACGTACTCGGCTCCTGTCGCAACCCCCCGCTCGAGGATCATCCTTTCGCTTTCCAGCGACAGGCAGGGAATCGCCGCGTCGGTGACGATCCGCACATGAATGTCCTCCAGCTTCCAGGCGCGCCCGAGAAGTCGAGTCAGTTCCTGCGCCGCGAGTGGGGCTGCCGGAACTTGCCCCTCCGACGGATCGCGCATCGCGGCGAACAGGGTATTGATGCGCGCCGGCAGCTCGCGGGGGTCCTTGCGCGACGCGCGGTGAGCCGATAAGCCGAGCCGATCCTGAAGCGTCGCCAATGAAACGAAGGCGTTGGAGGGAAGCTGCTGATCGGGGTGCAATCCCAGCCGACCGAGGCCGGAAGATTCGGGCAAAACCGCTTTCATCGTGAGCGGGATCTGCGCGGCGGTCTCATCGCGCTTGCCCAGGAGCGAATCTCGCGGGATGTCGCTGGGAAGTTCCACGGACAACACGACGGTGTCTCCCGGCCCGACATTCAATTGCCGGGCCAGATTCTGGCTGAGCAGAATCTCGTCACCCTGCGGAGGGGGCACATCCGCATTTTCGGACAGATCCCACAGTCGCGAGTCGACGCCGTAGATCTGAATGCGTCCCGCGCGGGCCAGAATCTTGGTTGAATCGGGGCCGGGCTTTTCCAAAGTGCCCGGCAGCACAATCGCCGGCGCCACGGCCGCGAAGCGTTGTTGAAAATCGGGCGATTCTGCCAGCTCCGCCGCGAGCGCTTCGCGGACGAAGCGCGGCCCCGTGAGCGCGTGGTCGATGCGCCCCAGCCGGGCAAGAGTCATGTCGCGAAGACTGCCGCGAACGGAATCTCCCACCACCAGCGCCCCCCCGACAACCGCCGTGCCGGCGACAACGCCCAACAGAACGGCGAGATTCGTCCGCCAGTGATAGATCAGCGTTCGCAGAAGCAGCCGGGTTCGGGACATCGGAGAATGGGCAGTCTCACGCGTAACGGGTCGCTCGCCGTTCACGATCCTTGGTTGGCAATCTGCGGCAGACGGTCTTCGAGTCGTCCATCGACCAGCTCGATGTGGCGCTCGAACCGCGCCGCCAGCTCGGTGCTGTGCGTCACGACGATCAACAGCGAGTTTTGCTCCCGGGACAATTCAATCAAAAGCGACCCCACTTCATGCGCGGAATGGCGGTCGAGATTGCCGGTTGGCTCATCCGCGAGCAACAGCGACGGCCGATTGATGAGCGCCCGGCAAATGGCCACGCGCTGACGTTCGCCTCCCGAAAGCTCGGCCGGACGATGGGTGACCCGCCCTCCCAGGCCCACCCGCTCGAGTAGCTCGCGGGCGCGGGCTTCTTCGATCGGTCCGGCTCCCGAGCCGGCGAGTGTCGGGATCAGCACATTTTCGAGCACCGTGCACTGCGGCAGCAAGCAGTGATCCTGAAAGACGAACCCGATATTGGCATTCCTGAACCGCGCCAGGGCGGCGCTATTCAGTCCAAACGGATCCTGTCCGAGAATACGGACGCTCCCTTCGGTAGGGGGTTCGAG
>JAGVKR010000791.1 GCA_020050375.1 Planctomycetales bacterium | reverse complement strand
CAGATTGGCTTGGCGCTGCACAACCATCAGGTGCAGGTGGGGATTCTGCCCCAGGATGGCCGGAACGGCTACGGTTATGGTGCGTTCCTGCTGCAGTTCCTCGATCAGGCGCCGCTGGCCGGGCAGCTCAATCCGATGGGGACGAAACAACCGGACCAGTCTCAAGCCAGGGCCGGGCTTGAGGATGTCGTTTTGCCGGTGTTTCGCTGTCCGTCGCATTATGCCGACGGCCAACTCGAGCCGTCGAAGTTCGGCCGGTCGGATTATCTCGCCAACGGCGGCGTTTTTACCAAGGCGATGTCGCTGGCCGACATCACCGACGGAGAAAGCGCCACGATCGCCGTCGGCGAAACGACGAGCGACCAGGCTTGGGCTTTGCCCGGAGCCGCCACCTGCGATTCGGCGCCGAACAACGGCCGTTTCGGCAGCGAGCACGTTGCGGGGGCCAATTTCGTCCTGTGCGACGGCTCAGTCCGGTTCATCACCAACATCATCAATCCTGCCACGTTTCGCGCGCTCGGGACGCCGCGCGGGAAGGACGTTGTTGGGGACTTTTGACGGCCCGCGGCGCCCTTGGTCTAGGTTGTTCTCTGTAGCAAGGTCGAGTGACATGTCATCACACCCTGCGAATTCCGGTGGTTCCGCGACGGCGACTCCGTTCCAGAAGCCGAATCGACTGCACACGGCGCGCCGACGCGGCTTCACGATGGTCGAAATCCTCGTCGTGTTCGTCGTGATCGGGATTCTCCTAGCGCTCACACTCCCAGCCATCCGCAACGCACGGGATGTCGCCCGCCGCACGCACTGCCTGAACAATCTGCGCCAGCTTGGGATGGCGTTTCACGCCTACCATGGCGAGTATCGCCAGTTTCCCCCGCCCTACGTGGCCGTGCGGAAACAGATCATTCCGCAATACATCGGAATTCCTGGAGAAGTGGACGACCCGAATGTGCACACCTATGGAGAATTCCTGCTCCCCTGGCTCGACCAGGCCCCGCTCTACAATCGCATCGATTTTCAGCAGCCGTATTTCGCCCCGGTCGATCTGACGTCGATCGGCCTGCCGAGGTATCTGTTCGACAACCAAAGCGTCGTCTCGACGCGGCTGCCGGTGTTTCTCTGCCCTTCCTTTCGGCGGGAAGAAAACCCGCATGCCTACACCTGGACTGATTTGGGTGTACCCATTCCGTCACGATTCGGGGGAAACGATTACGGCCCCAGCAACGGAGTGATGAAGGAGAGCGGTCTGATGGATTTCGTCCGGCCCCAGACGACGCCGATCAATGACGGAATTCTGACCAACAATCATCCGTCGAACGGACTGGAGGACATCGCCGACGGGGCGTCTTCGACCGCGTTGATGTGGGAAATCGCCGGCCGGCCCTGGGTTTGGACGCTCGGAATCGAACAGAATGACGTTCAAACCGGTGGCGGCGGCTGGGCCGACATTTTGAACGCCGAGAATTGGTTTGCCGGATTTTCCTATACCGGAACGACCGGCAAAGCCACGTGCGTGATCAATTGCTCGAATCAGGCTGAGTCCGGCGTCTACAGTTTCCATACGGGGGGCGTGAATTTCCTGCTATGCGACGGCTCGGCGCGATTCCTTGGTGAAAACACGTCCATCGATATCTTCGTGAATCTTGTGACATTTCGGGGCGGAGGCGTGGTCGGCGATTTCTGAGGGGGCATTGGGCGCGACGTTGCTTCCGGAGCGTGACGGGTGGCGCAGACGAGAGTCCTGCCGCGGCATTTGTTGACACATCATGAAGCGCAACATCGACAAGACTGTGAGGATCCGGAGAGGGCGATCGCGCGGCGGCTTTTCGCGGCTGGAGTTGGCGATCGTGGTCGCGATTGCCGTCTTGATTCTCGCGCTGCTCGCACCGGGCGTCGAGTCGGCGCGGGAGATCGCTCGGCGCTACCAGTGCCAGGCCCATCTGCGGCAACTGGGAGTGGCCCTTCACAGTTATCATGATACATATGCGATTCTTCCGCCCGCATCGTTCTGGGACGATGCAGAGATGATCATCGATAAGAACATGCGCCCTGCCCGCGCGCCCGACGAAATCGTTTCGACCCGGGCCAATTGGGCGCAATTGCTGTTGCCGTTTGCCGGTCAGAGCGACGTCGGCAGACGCTTTGCTCCTGGCCTGCCGATCACCGACGAAGCGAATGCAGCGGCACGGCTGTCGACGCTTTCCATGATGGTATGCCCCAGCGATCCGTACTCGACTCCTGAGAACGCATACGTGCTCACCGACAGCCATGGAGCCCAGTTCGGTTTTGCCCGCGGCAACTACGCGATCAATGGGGGGACGCAGACCAATGCCGAGTGGCCCGGCCGGCTTTCGTTTCCGATTACAGACGGGAACATGATTCGGTTTCGTTCGCAGAGTGCCACGTTTCAATGGTGGGGAAATGGAGTGGCGGGCTTCAATCACTGCTTCTCGTTGGATGAGTTTCGGAATGGGCTCAGCAATACCGTGGCGGTCGATGAAGTTCGGTCGGGAATTGTTCCCGAAGACCCGCGGGGAGCGTGGGCCCTCGGTCAAATTGGCTCGAGTGTCACCTGGGCGCACGGAGTGAACGGCGACGCGTATGGTCCCAACAATCAATTGAAGGACTCGGACGACATACTGGAAGGGCGGCAGGTTGCGAAGAAATACGGAATGGAGCGGTTCTACGAGGCGGGTGTTCCCTTTTGCGCGCATTGCAGCTTCAGTAACCAGGCGACGTCAAGGAGCCTGCATGTCGGGGGCGTCAACGTCCTCATGGCCGATGGATCGCAAAGGTTCATCGCCGATTTGATCAGTCCGGGTTTGTCGCATGTGCTGCATTCTCGGGAAACGCCTCGGGATGTCCTGGATATGCTGTCGAGGGCAGATTTATCGGATCGTTCGAGCGAACCCTCGGTTCACTCGGGGGCAGTGGGGAATCGTGCGGATGCTGTAGACGGTCGGGACTCTCAAATCAGCAACGCAGCGCGTCCGGTCAAAGCAGATCCGTGGCACAATTCGGTGGGCATGGCATTCGTGTCGATTTCGCCGGGCCGATTTTTGATGGGGCAGCCCGACGCGAACAATCAATGGGGTTATCCGAAGCACGATGCGCCGCCCCATGAAGTGCGGATCGTGCGGGGATTTCACGCGGGGGTCTGCGAGGTCACCCAACGCCAGTTTGAAATGGTCATGGGGGGCAATCCAAGCTGGCATTCGGCCGCAGGGGGCGGAGCTTCTGTCGTCGAGGAACTCGATACGTCGAACTTCCCCGTGGAGAACGTGACGTGGGATGCCGCCACGGAATTCTGTGAGCGGCTCTCTGGACGCCCGGACGAAAAACAAGCGGGAAGAATCTACCGTCTGCCGACCGAAGCCGAATGGGAGTACACCTGCCGTGCCGGCGCGAGTGAGCCGCCGCGGTTCATTGGCGACTGGCCGGATGAGAATGACTTCGCTGAGATCGCAGGCAAGAACAAACACCCGACCCTGGAACCACTCGTCCCCAAACCTGTCGGAAGTTTCACGGCGAATGCATTCGGCGTCTATGACATGCGCGGGAATGTTTTCGAGTGGTGCAGCGACTGGTTCGAGCGGGGGTACTATGCGCGTTCACCGATCGACGATCCGCAAGGCCCGGCACACGGACATTTGAAAGTGATCCGCGGCTGGGACTGGGCGTTTATCGGCCCCCAGTGCAAGGATTTTCTGTTCGTGACGCCGCCGTGGCAGGCGAACCAGTACGTCGGGTTTCGGGTGGTGTGCGAAATAGCGGGGCACAGTGCGGAGTTCAGAATGCGGAATGGGGAGTGACAAGGACTTAATAATGGTGAAGGTTTAGGCGCGAGGCGCAGTCGAGCGTCCGGGATGAGTTCGGAGTTCGGAGTTCGGAGTTCGGAGTGGGGAGTGGGGAGGGACGAAAGCGGATAGCTGCGAGCGGGAAACCGGAAGGATTGCGGCGTGGAGCGACTTGTTGAATAGCGATGAACACGACACATTCGCACGCGCCGATTGCTGCACCCGCCGCCGGGACTGACGAGCGATGGTATCTGCGGATCGACGGCCACAACTATGGCCCGGTTCCGCGCGCCGAGCTTGAGCAGTTTCTCCGGCCGCCGCGGCTGTGCAGCGTGATGGAGGTCAAATGCGGCGACGGGGAATGGTTCACAATCGCCCGGCACGAGACGATCGACAAAGTCCTCGCGAAAGTGGGGATCGAATTCGAGTCGGCGCCCAAACCGTTCCGGCTACCAGCCGCTCCGTCGCGACTGTTGTCGCTCGTCAGTTGGGTGCGTGATTTCGCTGAGGGTCTCATCGCGTGGCTAATTCACCATTGGATTGCGACGACGATCGTCATCGTCTATCTGGCGGGCAATGCGGTGTTCCTGATCGCCCTGCGCGATCCACACACCCGCGAACGGGAGATCCTCGCCCGTTACGAAAAACTGTGGCAAGAGGCCCGGGCGTTCGGCGCCGCCGGGAAGTCGGGAGAGCACTGGCGGGCGTTCGCCGGCCTGGCCCTCTCCGAGCTCGAGCCGATCGTCCGGGAACTGGAGCGCTCGGCCAGCGTTCAACAGCCGATCCGCCAGAACCTGCTCTTC
>JAGVKR010000289.1 GCA_020050375.1 Planctomycetales bacterium | reverse complement strand
GTAACGGGGGAGATTGAAGGAACGGGGTGGCCGCACGTGCTGGTGGCGACCGATCACGCCGTCGCCGCCTGTCTTTTCAGCCAGTATGCCGGCTGGCAGATCGGCGTCGAAAAGTTCTTCGCGATGGGTTCGGGGCCGATGCGCGCTGCCGCGGCCCGCGAAGAATTGTTCAAGAAGCTCGACTATCAGGAATCGGCGAAAGTCGCTGTCGGCGTGCTCGAAGGTCGGAAGTTGCCGACCGCCGCCGTGTTTCAGTTCATCGCCGAAAAAACCCGTATTCCTGCCGACGCGACAACGCTGCTGATCGCCCCCACAGCAAGCGCCGCCGGCAACTTTCAGGTGGTGGCCCGCGTCGTCGAGACCGCGCTGCACAAGTTGTTCGAGGTCGGGTTCGACGTGACGCGGATTCGTTCGGCGTCGGGGACCGCGCCCTTGTCGCCGGTGGCCCACGACGATCTGACCGGCATCGGACGGACCAACGACGCGATCCTCTACGGCGGCCGCGTGAATCTTTGGGTCCGCGGCGACGACGAATCGATTGCCGAAGTCGGTCCGCGCGTTCCCGCGATGGCGTCGGCCTGCTACGGCGAGCCGTTCCTCAAAATCTTCGAGCAGGCCGGTCACGATTTCTATAAGATCGACCCGCACCTCTTCAGTCCCGCCGAGATCGTGTTCCAGAATCTCGACACGGGGCGCGTCCAACGCTTCGGGCAGATTGCCCCCGAGGTGCTGAAGCAGTCGTTTGGACTCTGATGCACATTGCCGTTCTGAGTCACCCCAAGAGCTGGTATCGCCGCGATCTCCAGCGGGCGGCGGAGGAGTGCGGCCATCGGGTGACGACGCTGCCGTTCGAACGGCTCACGGCGTGTGTGCAAACCGGGCGATCGACGGTGTGGGGCGAGGCGATCGACCTGACCGACGCCGACGCCGTCATCGTTCGAACGATGCCTCCCGGCTCTTTGGAGCAGGTCGTCTTTCGGATGAACCTTCTGGCGCGGCTCGAAGCCCGCGGCGTGCAGGTCGTCAATTCGGCCAGGGCGATCGAGTGCGCGGTCGACAAATACCTGACCACCGCCCGTCTGACCGCCGCCGGCTTGCCTGTCCCCGCGACGATCGTGTGCGAAAACGCCGAGGCGGCGCTCGCGGCTTTCGATCAACTGGGGGGCGACGTGGTGGTCAAGCCGCTGTTTGGCGCCGAGGGGCGGGGAATTTTGCGCGTGAGCGACCCCGATCTGGCGCTCCGCACGTTTCGCACGCTGGAGCGGTTGCAGGCCGTCCTCTATCTGCAGCGGTTTGTGGAGCACGAGGGCTTCGACGTCCGGGTGATGGTCCTCGACGGCCGCGTGCTGGCTGGGATGCGCCGCCGGAATCCGCACGATTTTCGGACGAATGTCTCGCGACAGGCGCAAGCCGAACCGGTCCAGCTTTCCGACCGCGAGCGCGAATGGGCGCTGCGCGCGGCTTCGGCGGTTGGCGCCAGGCTTGCGGGAATCGACCTGCTCTACGATCGTGACGGCAATGGATTCGTCATCGAAGTCAATGGCGTCCCCGGCTGGCAGGCGCTGCAGCGCGTCACCAGGTGCGATGTGGCCCGCGAAGTCATACAATCCATCGAGCAACATCGCGAACCGAAAAGCGATCGCCGATAGTCAACCAAAACAACGATTGCGCAACCGCCGTGCTGGCCTTCTTCGCGTCCTGAATCCGCGTTTGCGTTCGAAAAAACGTCTATGAGTCAAAACATCTGGTACTACACCTGGGCCGTGCTGCTGGTCCTCGGGAATCTGGGGGCTCTGGCGGCAACCGTGACGGCGCTGCCGGGGAATTGGATCATTGTCGGGTTGACCGCGCTGTTTGCGTGGTTGATTCACGATGCTTCCGGCGGAGGTGTGGACTGGAAGACGGTCGTGGCTCTGATCGTGCTGGCAACGATCGGGGAACTTGTGGAATTCATTGCCGGAGCCGCCGGAGCTGCCCGATCGGGGGGAAGCCGCCGCGGGATGCTGTTGGCTGTCGTCGGAACTCTATTAGGGAGCATGGCGGGAGTAACTGTCGGCTCCTTCGTCGTTCCGATTCCGGTTCTTGGTTCGGTGATTGCGGCCGTGGGTGGCGGCGCACTGGGGGCGTTTGTCGGAGCCTATGTGGGTGAGTCCTGGAAAGGACGCACCGATGATGAGCGGCTCGCCATCAGCAAGGCGGCATTCGTGGGCCGGTTGCTGGGAACGGTCGGAAAGCTGTGGATTGGTGCGGTGATGGTCGTAGTCGCTGCTGTTGATACCTTTTTCTTTTGACAGCTAATATCAGGGGGGAACTAAACATGATTCATGTGATTGCTACAATCGATCTCGTCGAAGGGAAGCGGCAGGCGTTTTTGCAGGAGTTCCGCAAGCTGGTGCCGCTCGTCCGCGCCGAAGCGGGCTGCATCGAATACGGCCCGACGATCGACGTTGCTACGGGCATCGGCGCGCAGGGGAACGTGCGCGAGAACGTGGTGATGGTCGTCGAAAAATGGGCCGATCTTCCGGCCCTCAAGGCGCACATGGTCGCGCCTCACATGCAGGATTACCGCCCGCGCGTGAAGGACATGGTGAAATCGACAACGCTCCAGATTCTCGAGCCGGCGTAAGTCAATAAGCCCTTTCCAGGAAATCGCGATGCCAGCCGCACAGTACACGATCCGCCGCAAGGTCTTCACCCTCTTTGGAGCCAAGTTCCACATCTACAACACCGACGGCAATGTCGTCGGCTTCTCGGCGCAGAAAGCCTTCAAACTCAGGGAAGACATCCGCGTCTTCACCGACGAGACGATGCGGGAGGAGCGCGCGGCGATCCACGCCCGCCAGATCATCGACTTCGGCGCCGCCTACGACGTCCTCGACACCAAGGCCCAGACGAAGGTCGGCGCACTCAAGCGCAAAGGCTGGTCGTCGCTGGTTCGCGATTCGTGGATCGTGATGGACGAAGAAGACCGCGAAATCGGCACCCTTCAGGAAGACAGCATGATCATGGCCCTGCTGCGGCGGTTCCTGGGGGGCTGGATCCCGCAGGACTATCACCTGCGCGACTCGTCGGGCGTCGAGCTCGCTCGCTATCAAACCCATTTCAATCCGTTTGTCCATCGCATGACCGTCACCCTCCACGACAATTGCGAGCTCAACCCCCTGCTCGTCCTCGCGGCCGGCGTGCTGCTCGTCGCCATCGAGGGGCGGCAGCAATGATCGAGTGTCCGGAGCTCCCGGCGATCCCCGGTGGGTGGACGGTCCGCGATTTCACGCTGGCCGGGCAGACGCTGCACGTCACGCTGCCCGCCTCACCCGATGCGTTTCTCGACGATCCGCGG
>JAGVKR010000281.1 GCA_020050375.1 Planctomycetales bacterium | reverse complement strand
GGAACGGTTTCCGAACCGGCGGCGGGGACGATGCCCATTGGCGCACCGCCTTCCGACCGATTCGAGCTTCGCGCGCCAAGCGGGTTCCCCTCTTTGTCGGCCACACGTTCCAGCAGTCGCTTTTGCGCCGCCGTGTAAACCTGGAAAGTGAGTTCCAAAACCTGCGTTTTGCGAACGTCGGGGACGCCGTCCATCTTGCCGGCAATCTGCTCGACCCAGTCGGGCCGGCGCTGCATGGCCAGCGACATCATTTTCAGGAACAGGCTGATCTCGGAGAACGTGCGATCGGTCATCGCCACGGTCAGAGGAGAGAAGATCTTCGAAACCACGTCGATCGTTTGCGAGGGGAACTCGACAAACAGATCGGCGCGATGCGTGACGTACACCAGGCCGTCAGTTTCGCGGAAGAAACTGGTCTGGAGCAAAAGCAACGAGCGGGCTTCGATCGGCTTGGCAAACAGCGGGCTCTTGTAAATGCCGTTGCAAACGACCAGGATTTTTTCCGGGCCGGCGTAGAGAACCTCGAGTTGACCGGTGGATCCGTCTCCCGAGTCGGCTTCGTACTCGAATCGACTCGTCTGCCACATCTGGAGCTTCGAGATCTTCATGGCCCGCCAGATGCTGACGGCCACATCTGGATGGGCCAGAAAATAATTGTAGACTTCGGGTTCGATCGAAAAGGTCACCTTGGGAAGGCGGCGATAGAAGCTCGATGCCTTCAGAAGCGCTGTCGCGCGCTGTTTCTGCTCGGGTGCGAGTTGATCGAGCGGAATCGCCGCCAAGGCGGCCTTTTTCGTCGTCGAAGACGACGTTCCTTTGGGTTCGGCTTCCTGTGTCTCTTTAGCGGGCCCGTCGCTACGAGATCCCTTCCCCAGCAGTTTGGCCCCCGCCTGGATCACGTCGGTGAACGACGGGGTGGTTTCTACAGATCCGGCTTCCACGCGCGCCGCTCCGGGAACCTCGTTTGGCTCGGCGCGGGTTTGCCCCGGCGAAGCCAAAAGGCAGATCGAAATGCAGCCAAGCGAAATCGACAGGCAGAATGCAGGATGCCTTCTCAATGCGCGCATAGAGACCCTTTCCCCCAATACCCATCGACGAAAGCCACGCGAGGCAAGTTGCCTGAGGCGCATGGCCGCGCCGGCCGACGATCGAAACGCTCTCGGCGCCAGGAACCGACCTTCGACAGCTCTTCCGTTCCTGTTAGATCGGCCGCGGGGAAATTCGCTCAGCAATCGAATCGGGAAGAGTGTAACGAATGTCCCGACTTTTCGGCCCGCGCGTAAAACTGCGGCGTCTGGAGAATTTACCGAGGCGGTAATTCGCATGGATTTCGACAAATTCATCACACGTCCGCCGGCGCCATGAAACGTCGAAACCGCTCTTGCCAGGCCATGCCTTAACCAATTATGGTGAGCCCGCGGACCGCCTCTGTTCCGGTTGAGTCGAACGCGACTGTCGGACATGGGAATGAATCCATCCGACAATCCATCAACGGAATGAGGCGATTCTTTCAGCGAACGGACGTGCTGATATCTGCGGCCGGTTCTGATGCAAGGCTCGCGAGCGATCGCGAGTAGTGGGCCGGTCTGACGCTGCGGCAACAAGCCCGCGTCAGCCGACGATCGCCAGAACCGGGAACACACACTTCTGGGCCAGCGTACGCGCCGTCATCGGGCGGCTCGTGGGAAGATGCAGGCCAAGTGAATTCTCAGGGCCGATTTTGGGCTTCGATCGCTCATGGTTGGGCGATCGATGAACGGACGTCACCATGCCCGAATTGTTCGACTTTGAGAGGAACCCGGAATGCCGAGAAGACTGCTGCTTGCGGCCGCGATCGTTGTTTTTCGTTGTCTCGATCTCGCCGCACAAACCCCGACCCATACACAGGACCTGCGCGACTGGCGCACACTGGGCCTGCCGGTTGCGGCCACATGGAATACGGGCGGATACACCTGGCAGTACCATGTCGATCAGGTCCGTCAGGGACACCGCTTTCTGCCTTCGATCCGAGTGCCGGCTTCGAGCGCAGACGCCAACACACCAGCGAAGGTGGACCAAAATCTGTTGCTGACCGAAGATGGCTGGGCCTACCTGCGGGCGAACAACGTCCCGATTTGTCTGCGGACGACGAATCTTGCCGAGGCCTTCGTATTGCCGCTGTATCGATTGCCCAAGGTCGCCACCAATATACCCAAGTCGCCAATCGTCTGGTCGATGAAGGCAGGAGTGCTGGACGATGAAAAAATCTCCGACAATTTCGGCCCTCCCTCGATCTGGGGGACGGAAGGCAACCTCTGGGCCAAATCGTACCTTCTCCAAACGCTGCAGACGAAGCACCCTTCCCCCGCGTATCTCGTGCTCGTCGACAACAACGAAGTGGGTTACGAAAAACTCTCCCGGTACGTCAAAACCGACAGCAAGATTCGCAATGCGTTCGGATATCCCACGCAGACCTGGTTGCCGCCCGCGACCCTTTTGACTTTGAGCATCCGCATGAACGATCGCGTGGCGCAGTTGGTGAAGGCGAACCCGAACGCCAGTCCCCATGACTTTCTGCCGGAATACTGGAGTCATCGCAAGACACACTATTCCACCTTCTTTGCCGGGTTCAATGGCGGCCTCGATGCCGGTTGGAAGGACAAGCTGTCTACGGTCGGGTATCGCGCGATGGATGACGCCCGTGCCGCACGTCCGGCGATGTTTTTTGACGAGTTGGGCTATGCCCCCGAGCTGACGTATTTCGACGCCGGTTGCGAGCCGGTCTATTGTTCAGGCGACACCTTGACCGATTTCACGAGCGCCGACCATCTTGGCGTGCTGAATCTGATCCCGGCCTGGGAGACGGCGCGAAAGCGAAATCCCAAAGCCTATCGCGAGCTCTCGCTGTTCTTCACCGACGGCGCGGCGTATGTGAGCGCGAAGGCCGGGCGGCACGAAGTCATGACCCCCGCGCGTTATGAGGGATACATCCAGTGGCTGCTCTGGTCGATTCATGACCCCGGCGTGCCGGTGATTCTACGGCGTTTCAGCGGCAATGCGGAGAAACCGGGAGACTTGCTGTTCCGGGCCGATCAGTTTGCGACTCTCGACCAGTTGGGGGCGAGCGAGCTGAAATCCGCCACCAGCGAGACTTACCTGAAAGCGATCATTTCGGCGGTCAATCGCGTATGCAGCAATGCGACCCTTCGAAATTTCTGGCTGAAAGGGACGCCGGTCGTCGTACCGGGGCTGGGCCATCCCGCCAAGCAGACTTCGACGTACGCCGCGTATCCCCAGGCTGGAGACGCGGACAATCGCTGGCGATTCCTGGAGTGCAGTGCCAATCCGCCCCGCGCGAATTGGAAAATCACAGGAGGCATTGTCACCGACAAGATCAAGGTTTGGGCGGTGGCGACCCGGCTTACCGATTCGGCCCTGGTCTTCGCCTGGTCCCCGTGCAAGCTGGCCGGGACGGTGAATGTCACCGTTCCGAACCTCGGCACCTTCAAGATCGACGCGCCCCAACCGTGGGGCTATTGGGTCGTCAAAGCGGGAGCTACGCCCGTTCCGGTCAAGTTTCCATGAACTTCACCCGGTCGATTTTTGCCGGCGGGCCGCTTCGTCCCGAATCTGCTGCGCGATGTCGAGCCCCACCACCTGGCTCCAGGCGTCGAGCAGCCGCTTGAGGACCGGCCCCGGTTTGCCGTCGCCGATCGGCACGCCGTTGATCTTTGTCACCGGCAGCAGGCAGTAGGGGGTGCTCGCGGTGAATGCCTCGTCGGCGTTCATCACCGAATGGACCTGAATGTCGCGCTCGACAAATGGAATTCCCAATCGGCCCGCCAGCTCGATGACCATGCTGCGGCTGACGCCGGGGAGCGTATTGACGAGTGTCGGCGAGACGATCGTCCCGCGTTCGACAATCAAAAAATTCGCGCCACCCGTCTCGGTGACGTTGCCCGACAAATCGAGCAACAGCGCCGCCGCATCCGGATCGACAAGCTGCGCTTCTTTGTCGGCCAGGTAGTAGTGCATGCGGCTGCGGTACTTCATCTTGGGGTCGTAGCATTGTGGAGGGACGTGCCGAATCGCGGGGGTCACCAGATGCGCGCCATGCTCGAGCTTGCCGGCCCAGAACTCGAACGGCATGGGAAACGTGTGGACGCACACTGTTGGAGTGAGGCGCGCCGCGCGGCCGGCCGAACCGGCATACGTCGGAAACTCCCCGGCGGTCACGAAATGCACCAGCCCCAGCTCGTCGCGGGGATCGACCTGCCTGGCGTTGTGGGCGACGACCTCCTGCGAAACAGCCGCCAGTTGCGACTTCGACATCCCGATATCCATGCGGGTGTACTTGAGCGAGCGAAACAGCCGGTCGATGTGATCATCGAGGCGGTACAGCTTCTGGCGAAACGTCCGCGTCATTTCGGTGACGGTCGCCCCCAACACGATTCCGGCGTCGAAAATCGCGACGTGGGCCTGCGAAGCGGGAACCATTTGGCCGTTGAGGAAAACCAGGGATTCGGACACGAGCGTGATCCTTCAAAGATTGACAGATTCCAAAGCTCGAAGCGGATTCAAAGGGCGCCGCTGTGTGACGATATCTTCGTCATTTGCTCGCGGCGGCTTCGTCGAGCTTTTCGAGCTCGGCTTTCAGGGGACGGTAACCGTACTCGTTGAGGACGGCGATCACACCCCGATCGCTGTTCGAGCGAGCGACGGCGGCCAGCGCATTCAAGGCCGAGTGCATCGATTCAACGGCGGCTTCGAGCTTGTTCCGCTGCTCTTCGGCGTCTCCCGCCTGCTTCGCGATTCCCGCCTGACGAACGGCTTCGACGCAGCTCATGTACTCGAAGGCGAACTCGTATCGCCGGGCGAAGTAGAGTGAATAAGCGCGCCCCCCGGCGCGGGCCCGGCTGTTGGCGCGATACATCTCGTTCATGGCATTGAGATACAGGTCTTTGACTTCGCCCCACCATTGGGGAACCGACCCGCCGCTGTAATGTTTGAGGATCATTCCCGGCACGGGAAAACTGAACCCCATGTCGTTTGCATCGATGAGGCCCGTCGCCTGCTCGATCATTTCGAACGCCTTCCAGACGCTTTCGGGAACTCCTTCGTCGGTAATCGGCGCGAGGAGATCGAGGCTCGCCTGCCGGGGCGTGACGGCCGAATCGAAACTCGCGCGGCTGAGATAGTAGGCCGAGAGATCCAGGTCGCCGACGATCCAGTAGCGCGTCGAAAAACCCTGCCAGCCCTGGCTGCGCAGGTCTCCCACGAGCGCGTGCAGGGCATTTACCGTAAGCTGCGGAAGCAAACCGACGTTGTCGTCGGCCAAGGTCAGGATCAGGCTGCTGGGGATCGTTTTCACGGGTGCTTGCGCCAGGAGCGCCCGGCTCTCGACGACTCGCCGCGCCGTATAATCGACAAAGTGCAGGGCGCTCGTCCCCGGCGGAAGCAGCTTGTCGAGAACGGGATAGAGGGCCGGATCGGCGTCAACCAGCACCGCGCCCACTGTTTTTCCTCGCGGCGTTTGCAGCAATTTTGCATCGGCGAGCAGCGTCCGCAGAAAATCGAGTCCGGCCACGTTCCCGCGCAAGGCCTTCGCCCCTCGGTCTCCCGAGGCGATCACCGTGCGGTCTCGCGCCGCGGCTGTCAGTTTTTCGAGGCTCGTCATCTTGCCGACCCCGGTCTGCTGATCGAGCCGTTTCCACGATGCCTCGGCATGATCGACCCAGTCCGGAAACTCCGGCAGCGTCAGATACAGCGCATCAATGTCGGGATAGGTTTTGAGGTACGCGCGAATCTGAGTCTTCGCCAGCTCGAGCAACACGGGGTCGTTCGGCGGCTGAGACGCGCCGGGACCGACGCTCAGCGGCTCGAGCTCGGTGCTGGGTCGAGCGTTGAGAAGCGCCGCGGCAAACTCCCTCGGAAACTCCAGCGGAGAAATCGCGATCGCCGTCGACATCCCGAGCTGGCGGGCCATGTCGATAATCCCCCGAGCAAGTCCGGTCCCTGCCGCAATTCGCTCGGCGTAGGTCGTCTTGCCCGCGAAATCGGGATTCTCGAAGAACCGGGCGCCGCCGAAAACGCCTCGCCCGGCGGTGTCGCCATCGACCCGGTACTGCCATCCGAACCAGAGCTTGTCGGATTGCCGCTTGATCCCCTTGAACTCGAAGTCGATGAACGGCTGCCACGGATAGAACGTAAGCATTACCCGGTTGTATTTGAGCTTGGCCAGTTGCTTGAGGACCAGTTGCTGCTCGGCGAGCCCCCACGATTCCGGACCGATGGGAAAATCGTTGATCGTCCGCCACGTTCGCAGCTTCAGGCTCGGTTCGAGCACGATGTCGATGCCGTCCAGTTTCAGCTCCGGCGGCTTGACTGGAAACAGATCGCCGAACAGCAGATAGCGAATGCCGAAGCGGTGTCCCAATTCATAGACGCTCCAAAGGGTCGCCACGGGGCTCCCTCCACCAACGACCAGCGCGGGGCGATTTTTCAAATCGATGCTTTTGAGGAGGTGCCCCTGATCGGAGAGCTTTGGCCAGGCGGCTTCAATCGGCTTGAGCGCGGGATTCGTTTTCGGGCTGCCGACGACGATCAGGGGAGTCTTGTCGGCCGGAACCGCATCGCCGATCGTCACCTCGGCTTCGAACAACGTGCGGAACTGGCCCGCCAGCTCTTCGGCAGCGAACCGTTCGAGCTGCGGTGCGTCCTTCGCGACCACGACGCTCACGCGCGGCCCGGCGGAGACGGATGGCACCGACCACAGGACAGACAGCGCGACAACTGCGAGCCAATGGATGGCTGGAGTGCGCGACGCACAGTGCGCGGAGACGGTGGCAGGTGCCGGGGACTGGGCTTTTTTTCGTTCGGACGTCGCGTGACAAGGCCTGCGAGCGGATCGTTTGAATGTCCCTCTCACGAAAAATGGACCTGTCCCCCTCAGAACCACGGACATCCCCTCGGGCGAAGGGGTCAGGTCCATTTTCCGGCAATGACGGTTTTCTTTTTTGTGTCGCGCGATGTCGCCGGAGAAGAGACCAGACCCTGGCGCCCGGCCCTTTTCCTCCACAACGTGGAGGCGGGAGAGATTCTCGTCCTCACGCCGCAAGCCCCAAGCCTCAGGTCTCATGCGGATCACTTCGCCTCCTCCGAAAAGCAGAACATCTTTTTCCTGGTGCGAACGTAAATCCGCCCGTCGGCAATGGCCGGGGTCGACAGGCATTGCTCACCCATGTCGTTCCGGGCGAGAACCTGCCGCGTCGGGCCCTGCGCCAGCACGATCATGAAACCATTCTCGCCGGGAACATAGATCTTGCCGTCTCCGGCCACCGGCGAACCGTAGTATTCGCCGAGGTTGCCGACCCGTTCGAGCTCCCAGTGCTTCTTGCCGGTCGCGACGTCGAACGAGCTGGAAAGCCCGCCCTTCTTGACAATGAACAACTGGTCGCCGATGACGAGGGGCGAGACGAGGTTCGAGGGGGCTTTGGTCTTGTTGAGATTCCACAGCAGGTGCGTTTTCGTGACGTCTCCCTGCCCTCCCCCTTTGATTGCCTGGATCGTCGAGCCGCCCCCGACCATGTTCTCGGACGACTGGAAGCCGGTATCGAGCTCGGCATTGTCCATGATGCCGTCGTGATTCTTGTCCGACTTGTCGAAACGGTCCCAGAATTCCTTGGGAACTTCGGACCGGGCCAAAAGACCGTCCTGATTGGTGTCGAGCCATTCGAGCAGAGCGAACTTGAGTGTTCGCTTCTCGTCGCCGTAGCTCTGGACCGAAATGTAAATGACGCCGTCGCGCGCGACCGGGCTGGTCATCAGCGTGCGGACGAGCGTATTGCACGTCCAGCGTTCTTTTCCGTCGATGGGGTTATATCCTTTGAGCTTTCCAGTGCCGGCAACGACAATATCGGTCTGCCCGTTGGCTTCGCAGATAACCGGCAAGGCATAACCGGCGAGCATATCCGGGCGGGCCGTCTGCCAGCGGACATTTCCCTTCGCCGCGTCGAAGGCGAAGAGCGTCGGTGCCAGGTCATCGTCTTGATTGAACAGCACCACGTCCTGATACACGACCGGCGATGCCGCCGCCCCCCAGTCCATCAGATAGGCCGGCACCGGGAGCGGCGCTCGCCACAGTTGGCGGCCGTCACCGATATCGAGGGCGACGATCCCCAGCGTGCTGAAATAGACGAAGACCCGCTTGCCGTCCGAGGCGGGGGTCGACGAAGCGTGGCTGTTGGGAGGGGTGATTCGCGGCAGTTTGCCCGTATCGAGCTCGTGATGCCAGAGCGGTTCGCCCGTATCGGCCTTGAAACAAAACACGCCGAACTTCTGTTCTCCGACCATCGCGGTTGTGATCAACCGCCCGCCGACCACGATGGGCGAAGCGAGGCCGTCTCCCAGCTCGGTCGACCAGGCGACGTTGTGCTCCTGCGAGAACTCGGTCGGCAAACGTTTGTCGGACGTCGACACCCCGCTGGCGTTCGGGCCGCGGAATTGGGCCCAATCGTCGGCTGCCAGCCGACCTGGACCAACCAGGCACAGCCCCACGACAAGGCCGCACGCGCTCATCGTCGCTCGCCCGGGATTGTCACTGCATCGCATGGTGTGTCTCTCATTGGCCACAAAACTTCGGTCCGCAACCCGCGGATCACAGGCGGCAGGAGTCAGGCATCAGGCATCAGGAGTCAGAAAATGATGTCCGCAAGAACGCTGCCGCCTGACTCCTGCCGCCTGATCGCTTCCTGTTCCGCTTTCCGCTTTCGGCTCTCCGCTTTCAACACTCAGCTTCCAACTTTCAGCCCCATCGATTCGTGCTGCATCTTCGCCGCCGCCTGGTAGCGGGCGAACGATTCTTCGTCGCGCCGGCAACTGATCCCCTTGAAGACCATGGCGAACGCCCGGCGGTGGCGATCCTGCGTGCGATTGGGCTCGGCCCGGTGAATCGTCATGCCGTGGTGCGCGACGACGTCGCCCGGCTTGAGATGGATCTTCACTTCGCGGGCCTCGTCCTCCGGGCCGTAGTCGAGAATCCCCTGCGAGAAGCCCAGCACGTTGGACCGGCCGTGTGGACGGAAGCCTCTCTCGTGCGATCCCGCGACATACCTGAGACAGCCGTTGTCGTCGTCGACTACGTCGAGCGCCAGCCAGATCGTGGCGACGTTGGGGGGAACCAGGTTGAAATAATAATTGTCCTGATGCGGCGGCGTCGGATGCTCGACTCCAGGAGGCTTGTTGAACCATTCGGGGGTTTCGCATTCCGCCGATTCGCCGACGAGCGCTTCCGACAACGACTTCCACTTCGGGTGCCGGACATATTCGGCGAAGAACCGGTCCCCCTGCATGTGCTGCATCTGCTTGAGCGTCTCGGGGCGATTGCGATCCTGAAAGAAGGCCGCTGTGTCGGGCAGCGTCGGGACGACTTTCTGGATGTACCGGTCGAGCTCGCCCGTCAGCGTCGCCAGCTCGGCAGCCGTCAGAAACTCGCGGACAATGGCAAAACCATTCCGATCGTAATCGCGCTTCGCGTTTTCATAAGACATAGCTGTCCGTCTCCTCTAGGCTCATCCTCCGCGAGCGGCGGGGTTCATCCCCGCCGTCAAACCACCAACAGCACTCAATACGACTCAACCGCCATTCATCCCGCTAACTCACCAGCCGACGGAACGATTCCTGACGCAATTCGCACTCCAGCAGTTGTTCCAGCGTCCCGCTGTTCCAGGCGTCGCGGAGCAGCGCGAATGTTTCGCGGGCCGCCGCTTCGGTCTGATCCAGCTCGGCAGGTCCCTGGGCCGCATTCAGGTAAAACGACGCGTAACCGTGGCACCCGCGCTTGGCCATTTCCTGAATGTACAACGTGGCGAGCAACGCCTTGAGTTGCGGGTCATCGGACTCGAAGTGCAGATGGGGATGAAAACCCAGTCCGCCGCATTCGACCGCCAGTCCCGTGTCGCGCGCGGCCGCGTTGATGCGCGTCTGCAGCTCGGTTCCAAATCGCAACAGCCCCGCCGGCACGTCGCGCCGGCGGATTTCCTTGAGTGTCGCCAGCGATGCGCGAAGGCCGATCGCGTCGCTCCAGTACGTGCTGGAGATGAACATGTTCGCCGCCGGCTCCATGAACTCGTGCCGCCCCACGACCGCCCCCATCGGATAGCCGTTCGAGATCGATTTGGCGAAGACCGCCATATCGGGGGTGACACCCACGAACCCCTGCGCGGCATGCAGCCCGCAGCGGAATCCCGACGAGACTTCGTCGAAGATCAGCACCGCGCCGTGCTCGCGACAGAGCCGCGCGACTCCGGCCAGATAGCCTTCGGGAGGCATCTGCGACCGGAGCGGCTCCATGATGACCGCCGCGACTTTTCCGCGATGCGCGTCAAACATCTCCCCCAGCGACGTCAGGTCGCCGAACGCAAACGGGATCGCCGTGCCGGCGAGCGCCCGCGGGACCCCGATCGGTTCGATACCGGGAAAGAGATGATTGTTCAGGGCGGCATCGGCGTCGAGATTCGCCGCCAGGTACCAGTCGTGCCAGCCGTGGTATCCGCAGAATAGAATCTTGTCGCGTCCCGTCGCTCCGCGGGCGATGCGAACCGCAACCGCACAGGCGTCCCCTCCCCCTTTGGTGTATCGGACCATTTCGGCACAGGGGATCATCCGCACGAGCTCTTCGGCCAGCTCGACTTCCAGCTCGGAGCTGATCGAGAAATTGACCCCTTTCCCGATTTGATCGCGAACTGCGTCGTCCACGACCGGATCGCAGTAGCCGAGAATGATCGCCCCAATCCCGCTGACCCAGTCGATGTATTCGTGTCCGTCGACGTCCCAGAAGCGAGCCCCTTTGGCGCGCTGGGCATAGACCGGCGAGACGCCGCAGGCATAGCGGGTCGGCCGGCGACTGATGAGCTGCGCTCCGCCGGGAATCAACTCCATTGCCCGCCGGTGCAGCTCCATCGAGCGCGGCACGCGGGATTGAACGTCGGTCACGACCGGACTGAGCTGCTCTGGCACGGCGGAAGGCATCCTGTTGCGGGAGCACGGTGGGAACGCATCGGCATTCATCATAATGAGGCGGACGGCGAATGACAGCGTCCTGAAGAGAATACGCCCGCAATTGGTTGAAACGCTCGATCTGGTACGATACTCACCGTCTCCGCGAGGCGTGTGCAGGGTCTCTTGCTCGCCAGCGGCGCCGGTGTCGTTTGACCTCAAAGTGTCGTCCTCTCGATCACGGGACATCAGAGACGATGATTGACGCGACCGTTTTGCTGACCGGCTCCACCGGGTTCATCGGCGGAGCCACTTTGGCCGAGTTGCTCGATTCGCACGCCGGCTGTCGAACGCTGCTGTTGGTCCGCGGCGAGACGGCCACGGCGGCCGCCGAGCGCGTTCGCCGGTCGCTCGGCCGGTTCGTCGATCTGGCGCGGGTGGAATCTGCACTGAAGTCGTGTTGGGTGATCCACGGAGATCTGACCGATCCGCACAGTCTCGACGATGCGCGATTGAGCGGCTCGGCACCATTGCTGGATGTGGGACCAGACAAACGGCAACCCGCCCCGCGGCTCGAGGAGGTCTCACACGTTTTGCACCTCGCCTCGAACACCTCGTTTCGCTCGGTCCGCGGCGTGCGGCACACGAACATCCTCGGGGCGATGATGCTCGCCCATCGCATGCGGCCGGTCGCCGGCTTGAAACGGTTCCTGTACGTCGGGACGGCCTATTGTTGCGGCGACGGTGGCGGGACGATCGTCCACGAAGACGACTCGCCGCGCGACGGCGTGCGGCACATCGTCGAATACACCAACTCGAAGGCCGAATGCGAGATGCTCCTCGAGAACACGGCCCCCGAACTGCCGCTGGTTGTCGCTCGTCCGTCGGTCGTCGTCGGACACACGCGGCTTGGCTGCCGGCCGTCATCGAGTCTCTTCTGGTTTTATCGCACGGTCGACCTGCTCCGCCGCTACGCGCGCCCACTTGATGTTCGCGAAGACGTCGTCCCCGTCGACTGGGTTGCCCAAGCGCTGCTGTTCCTTTTGTTCAAGCCCGATTTGCAGCATCGCCGGTATCACGTTTCGGCCGGCGTGGGGAGCTGCGTCACCTGGCACGAAATCTCGGCGGTCTTTGCCCGCTGCTGTGGCGAACGGCCCGAGAACCCGTTCCGCATCGTGGACTTTGCCACAATCGAGAGCGAACGGGACCGGATCCCCGCCCTCCTCGGGCCGGGGAACGTGGACCATCTGCTGATGGCACTGCGGCTCTACTTTCAGTTCGTCACGCTTGATGCCGAGGTGTTCGACAACAGCCGATTGCTGGCGGAGGGGATGCCGCCGCCCCCCAGGTTCACCAGCTACCTTCCGCTGTGCGCGACGCAATCACTCAGCCGCAGCATCTTCGATCAAATGCGGGATGACCAATAGCCCCAGGCGCAAACGACGAACTCGGCAACTGCCACGTCAATCTTATTTCGATAGATTCTTATTTCGATAGATTGGGTGCCACGGCCAGGGAGCAAAGCGACTCGGCCGTGTGAACGTCTCGGAGCGATTCCTCGCGAGTCGCACGGCCGACTCCCGTTGGTCGCTGGCCGTGGCACTCATCAATATCATCGAAGTCAACGTGGCTGATCTAATCCGCCTCTTTCTTCAGGCTGAAGCTGGTGATCTTGAGGCCCCGCTCGTCGGGTTGCATATAGCTCCCTGAGGAGGTCAGGTATTTCTTGAGCACGTCGATCGACGGCAACTTCGAGGCGATTTCGGCGGCATCCTCACCGAGCAACTGTGCCGAAGCGGGCGACTTGAGAAATGCCAGGAGCGATTGCGCCGAGTTGTCTTCCTTGTTATAGCTGATCGAGGAGGTCTTCTCGGGGAAGCGTTTTGCGATCCGCTTGTAACTCGGCGAGTCAGCCAGCGTTTCGCGTCCTTCGGTGCCGCGCAACACGCGCTCCAGCAGTTTCACGTCGGTGCCGAACATCAGGTGATTTTCGGCGATGACAATTCCCATCGGGGGCGAATCTTCCCCGTCGTCGGAGCCGATTTCGTAAATGGTTTCTCCCTGGAACTCCCGTTCCTTGACCTGCACACCGGGAATCTGCGCCATTTTGCGGAGCGTGGCCTTGGCGCCAGCGACATTACGGGCTTCAACGGCGATCAGATATTTCTCGGAATCGTCGTCATCGCTTCCGGACGATTCGCCAACCACCTGGACCTTGCCGGTCAACTGGTCGATGAGATCTTTCTTGAGATGCACGCCCCCCGACTGTTCGTGGTCGGCCAGTTGCTGGATGATTTTTGAAAATGCGCCGGCCCCCTGGAACGAATCGAACAGCGACTCCGCGGCGCCGTAGGCCTTGCCAAGATTCCAGTTGATCGCGAAGTAACTCGACGCCTGATCGCTCACCCATTTGGGCGGCGACTGTCCATCAACGTCGAACTGAAACATGTTGAGCGCTCCGCGGACGGGAGGCTCGAAGTAAATCAGCGTCCGGCTGACCATGTCGAAATCGCTCCGAGCCATGTCGAAGCTGCCGCCGACCCCCTTGAACTTGTCGACTCCCAGAAGGGGGAGCATCGTCACGATGAGACTGGCCTGCGGCGGGGCCTGCGGGCTGGCGGCCAACGCCGCTTTGACGAGACCGAGCGGGTCGATGAACCACGTCATCAGCGGGGCCGCTTCCTGCTGCTCGTCGCGCGTCTTGTCGGCAACGTAGCGGAAGACGGGGTTCTCGGCGAGTGTCTGGTCGTGTTTTCCGTCCCAGCGATTGAGGACCCCTTTCAGGGAAGCCGCACCGTTGCCGACCACAAGAAAAGTGTCTTTGATGAAATACGCAACTGTGTCCTGCGGCGGCTTGTTCTCTTCCGCCGCCGCGCGACGATAGACGATCAACTTTGTGTCTTCAAATTCTTCTTCCGCGCGATCGAGCTGCTGGTTTTTGGCTTCTTCGCTCAACTTTTCGACCATCTTGGCCACCGCGTCGGCCTTCTCGCCGAAGTCGACGAGCGTCACCGCCCCGGGCTTGCCATCGCTTTGAATGGCGAGCGCCACGACGAGCTCACCGTGGGGAATGTCCAGCAGCTCCGGGAGGGTGAGGCCGACGTAATCCTGGTGCTCTTTCCACTTCTCGGCGAGCTGCGTCTCGATCGCTGGCCGAAAATCAGCCAGCGAGTCGTCGCGCCAGAGCTGGCCGGTCAGCGTCTGTGCCCATTGGGTGCGGAATTCGGCGATATTGCGGAACGAAACGTAGGCCACCACGTCGCGCGGAAGCCGTCGCTCGCAGGGAATGGCGTCGTCGGCCGAGAGCGCCCCCGACCAAGCCAGAATCGCCACCTGAGCCGCGAGCAGGAGCACCACCGTCCGGGAACGCACGTTCATGAAAAATCGCCTTTCGATCGAGTGTGAAGCAACGGTGGGAGCCCGCATTCGCGCGCCGCAAATCCGTAGGGAGGCGCATTCATACCTCCCCATATTACCCGCTGCAATCCGGACGGTGTCAGAATTGAGTCGGCCGTCGCGACGATTCCAGGGCCTGTAGCACAGGCTGTCAGCCCGTGCGTGGCGCCAAACGAAGATCCGTGATCGCGCGTCTTGTCCCTTTCGCAAACAATTCGCAACCTGCAATCTTGTGGGCAATCTGGAGTCACCCATTGAATTGCGACGCATCGATGGGCCGTGCGCCAACGCACGGACTAACAGTCCGTGCTACGGGCTACGGCGCGGGCGGGACCGGGGCGAACTTTTTTCGGCGCGGCGCTTCGAGGTAGCGGTGCCCGGTGTTCGGGTTGTTCTTGTCGAAGGCGAACGCTTCGCGGTTGTCGAGAAAATGCTTGACGTACGCCACGGGAATGGCGAATCCCAGCCCTTCGCCGTGAAGCAGTTTCATGTTGGTGACGCCCACTACCTCGCCGCGCAGATTGAACAGCGGTCCGCCGCTGTTGCCCGGATTGATCTCGGCCGTCGTCTGGATGAATGTCAGTCCCTGGAAGTTGCGATTGCGCGTGCTGATGATTCCCTGTGAAACCGAGCGCTCGAGCCCCAGCGGATTGCCGATTGCAAAAACTTCGTCTCCCTCGCGCTGGTCGTTCTGTCGCGCCAGAAAGACGTTCTGGAACTTCAGGTCTTTCTGAACGGGAACCTGAAGCAAAGCCAGATCGAAAAACGGGTTGAGGGCCACAATCGCCACTTCGTCGATCCGCCGGCGGACAAATTCGCCGTTGGCGTTGCGGTGATAGATCGTCACGGCAATCCGCGTTTCCTGCTCGACGACGTGATAATTGGTCACGCAGTAACCGCGCTCATCGATGATGAACCCCGACCCCAGGCCGCTCGGCGTCTGGACGAGCACCACCCCTTCGCCGAATTTCAGCGTCAGGTCCTTGATGCTCCGCACCGGAAGCTCGGTCGTGCTGTAGATGTCGTTCTTGTCGGTCTTGCCTTCCGTCGTCGCGGCTGGCGTCGCGGCGCTGGCCTGGCGCGATTTGACCTGCGACACGGGAATCTTCACGATGTCGACCCCCAGGTCGACGATCAACTCTCCCCCGGCATCTTTGAGGACTTCCCCCTCGATCTTCTGCCCCGTCTTGAGCTCGATCACGTCTCCCCGCGCGGGCGACAGTATCAACCCGAACGAGACCCAGGCCAGCAATAGCGCGGCGCAATGACGCGCAACAGCCGGGCAATTCTTCCCAGGACGGGAATCGACAGGCGAGTGCCACGGCCAGCGCCCGAAGGAAGTCGGCCGTGCGCACGTCTCGGAAGGTCTCCTCGCGAGTCGCACGGCCGACTCCCGCTGGTCGCTGGCCGTGGCACCCGTTTGATCTGACTGAGCTCGGTGACTTGACCGGATCGGCATCGATGAATTCCATTCAATAGAGCGGCATTGGCCGGAGTTGGATCGTACCGCCGGTGAAACGGTTGAAGCCCCGGCTCCGACCGTCAGTTGTTCTTGAAGTTGTCGTGACATTGCGTGCAAGCCTTGTGACCGCGATCGAGGGCGGCCGTGTATGCCTGAAAGTCTCCGTTCTTCGCGGCTTCGATGACGCCAGTTCCGCAGCTCTGCAGTTCGCCGGCAAACTCCTGATACTCGTCGAGGTCGGCATCGTCGTAGCCCGGCGACGCGATGACCTTCGCCAATGCGGCAAGCACCGCCCCTTCGTGCGCAACCTTCGACGATTCCTTTTTCAATAGCGCCTCGGTGTTGACGTTGAGCTTCATATAATTGAAGGCCCGCTCCATACGATACATCAGCGGAACGCGGGTGACGACCTCGCTGAAGAGAACTTTTTCAGCCGCCTCCTCGAGATCGGGAGGTTTGCTTCCCGACAGCAAGGCGTCGAGCTTGTCGAAGGCGGCCCTCGTTGGCTTATAAAACTTGTCTCCATTGGCCGACGCCGACCGCACGATTTCCCCCGAGACGTCGCGGACGTAGCGGGCATGAGCCTTCCAGCTCGGGGCCTCGGGGTGCGCGCCAGCGATTCCGGCCAGCGCCGCCAG
>JAGVKR010000272.1 GCA_020050375.1 Planctomycetales bacterium | reverse complement strand
ACCTGATGCTCTCCGGGCACACGCATGGCGGGCAGGTCCACACGCAGCGGTTCGGTTCGGTGACGCTCGGCAAGAAAATGAAACGCTACGCGGCCGGGTTGTACACGCACGGCCAATCGCGGCTGTACGTCAACAAGGGGGTCGGATTCGGATTGAAGATCCGTTACAACCGCCGACCGGAAATCGCCGTCTTCGATCTCGTGCCGACCATCGCGCCGATGGCCGAATGAGCGGCTGACTCGTACATTACGTATCCGCTTCACTCCACCGGCATCTGGTTAATCCGCAATTCTATTCACAGGATCGAAGATCGGCTCCCGCACCACGTCACCGGCCCCGCTCGCGTGCCAAAAAGACGCGCGCCTTGAGAATGACGGTGCAACTCGGCCCGTGCGTGATGCGGCTCTCCATGACCATCTCGACCGCTTCCTCGAACGGAACCTTCACGCAACGGATCCGCTCGGTTCCCTCGGGTGAGCTCGTGCCGAAGCTGAGGCCGCGCCCCAGAAACAACTGCGTGGGGGAGTTGAGCATGGTGGTGAACGGATCGAATGTGCCCAGCGGGGTCCATTCACGGGCGGCGATCCCCAGTTCTTCCTGCGCTTCGCGGCGGGCTCCCGCCAGTGGCTCTTCGCCGTCGTCGATGCCGCCGCTGACGACTTCGAGCGTCGTTCGGCCGACCCCGTAATGGAACTCTTCGGTGAGGTAGACAAACCCGTCGTCGTCCAGCAGCAGCGCCGACACGCCGCGGCGGATGATCACGACGCTGTGCGTTCCCGGCTTGCCGTCGGGACGAATGACGTCATCCTGGCGGACCTCGATCCAGGCGTCCTTGTAGACGTCGTTTGACTTGAGAACCTGCCACGGGCCGTGAAACTGGGGCATAACGCTCTTCCCGGACCGAAACGATGAAACCAATGATGCGAGCGCCCTCGCTCGACAATTGCCGTTGCAACCCGCAAGATGTCGTGTGCCGTCGGGCCCGCAATGCAATCGGTGCGACGCGACTCACGATTGACTGACGGTGCAGTTGGACAGCCTACTATAGAAGACTCCCCCCCAAAGGTCGAAGAATGCCGCGAAGCTTCCAAGCATGCTTGTTCCCTCTGATCTCGATCGTTGCAATCGTGCACGCGTGGCCGACGCAGGGGGCCGATCCGAAGCAGGGAAAAGAGGCGCGGCCGCCGATTGTGCTCACTGAGGCGGGCCGACAGCTCCATCGCCAGTGTTTGGTCTTCGACGGGCACAACGATTTACCCTGGGAAGTTCGAATGAAATTCGGTGGATCGTTTGTTGCAGCGGACATTTCGAAACCGGCCCCGCGCTTGCAAACCGACATCGCGCGGTTGCAAGAGGGGGGCGTGGGGGCCGTCTTTTGGTCGGCCTACGTTCCTTCCAGCACCGCGAAAAAAGGGGTCGCCGCGCATCAGGTTCTCGAGCAGATCGATCTGATTCAGCAGATGATCAAACGCTATCCCGAGACGTTTGCGGCTGCCAGAACTTCTGCCGACGTCGAGCGGGCCCGCAAAGCGGGGAAGATCGCCTCGCTGATTGGACTGGAAGGGGGCCACGCGATCGAGAACTCGCTGGGGCTCTTGAGAATGTATTACAACCTCGGCGCCCGTTACATGACGCTGACTCATTCCGACACGCTCGACTGGGCCGACGCCGCCACCGACGACCCGCGACACCAGGGACTAACCGCATTCGGTGAAGAGGTCGTCGCGCTCATGAACGAGCTGGGGATGCTGGTCGACATCTCACACGTTTCCGCCGAAACGATGCGCGACGTGTTGCGGGTGAGCAAAGCCCCCGTCATCGCTTCGCATTCGTCGGTCTTTACGATTGCGCCGCACCCGCGGAATGTTCCCGACGACGTCCTCACGCTGATCAAAAGCAACGGGGGCGTCGTGATGGTGAATTTCTACTCCGGGTTCATCGTTCCTTCGTCGGCGAAGGCCCGCGCGAGCATGTTCGCCGTTCGGCGCGAGTTGCAGCGCAAGTATCCGGACGAGAAGGAAGCCCAGAAGGCGCTCGAAGAGTGGTCGAAGGCCAACCCGATCGAACCGGGGACGATCCACGACGTACTCGACCATCTCGACCATATCATCCGGGTCGCGGGGGTCGATCACGCGGGACTGGGGTCCGATTTTGACGGCGTGGACGTTCTCCCGGCCCAGTTGCAGGATGTCTCGACGTTTCCGTTGATCACGCAAGGTCTGCTCGACCGGGGACACACACCGGCCGATATTCGTAAAGTCATGGGGGAAAACACACTCCGCGTGCTCCGCGAGGCGGAACGGGTGGCTCGCGAGCTGGAGGCGGCCGCCCCCCGGAAATAGACCTGACCAGTGTCTCGGATGGCTTTCGCCCGAGAATCCGCCCAGAAAAAAAATTCGAGACAAATTGTCGTTGCCGGGATATCCTATCCTCAGACGCGTTGCGATTCGGTCACCTCCGGAGGAAGGGCATGTCAAAAATCCGGAAGCGTTTATGGATGGGATTCCTGACGGCGGGCGTGCTGCTATTGGCTATGGCCGCGCCATCCCGTGGCGAGGATCAGCCGGCCGCCAATGATGACGGCGTCGCCCGCTTGGCCGCTGAGATCGACGCCCTCATTGCTCGTCGCTGGGCTGCCGAAAAGGCGGTTCCTGCTCCGCCGACAGAAGACGCGGC
>JAGVKR010000769.1 GCA_020050375.1 Planctomycetales bacterium | reverse complement strand
GGCGGCGTTTGCGCGTGTCGCGCTTGATCGGGGGCTGGCGTGGCGCCAGAAAGTCGATGGCTGGAACACGCGGCTCGGCCTGAGCCAGGAGCAGACCGATCGGCCCAGAGAATTGTGACTTGTCGAGCTTCGAGTCGGCGCCGCTCCGGTCGAAATCGACGAACAAAAATGGATCCAGCGGCTGCACGTCGCACGACAGGCGTTTTCGCAAGACATCCGAGAGTTGCTCGTGTGCGGCGGCGTCGAGAAGCGTCCAGGCCCGCTCAATCTTGACATCGGCGATCGCGCCGCGAAGCGCGACCAGCGACCGGCTGACCTCAGCAACGATCGCCTGCGGGTCGGGACCGGTCTCGTCAATCGACAGCCGGGCCGAGTGCGAGAACAGCAGGTGGCAGCGGCGCAGGACCGAGATTTCGAGCCGGCTGCCATGCCGCGAGACCACGAGGCTGGCTCCCGCCAGGTCGGCCCCGGATTGCGGCTCGGCGCGGGCCACAAGCTCGGCGACCGCAGCGGGCGTCAGGCCGAGAGTCTTCAGTTCGAGTCCGGCGGTCTCGCACAGCGTGCGGATTTCGGTGATCGTCTGCTGCGGCACGGTGGCCATCAGCACTTCGCGACCCGGGACTTCGTTGCGGCGCGGAAGAGGGATGAAGTCGAGACTCAGCTCATTGAGCGGGACGGACGACTTCGCGCCGGCCTGATACCGAACGAGCACGGGCAATTCGTCATCGGACGTTTCGGGGAGTTCAATCCGCTTGACGACGGCTTCGTCGCGCGGCAGCCCGACCAGCACTTCTCCCCCTGTGATGCCGTGCGACGACAGTTGCGAGCGGAGCCAGTCGATCGGCAAGGGGCCGCTGCCGGCAACCGCCACCGCCGGACGGCCGAGCACAAAACAGCGCCGCACGCGGACCCGGCCGGACGCAATCTGCGCCGAGACGCCGCAGATCTGATCGTGATCCCATTCGAGAGCCAGCAGCTCGGACATTGTCGTTCTCGCGTCGTTTTCGTTCGTTCAACAGCACACAGCAGTCGGGGGAAGAAGGAGAGACAGAGAGAAGGGGAGACGAGGAGAAAACGTCCCCATCGAGCTGGTGTCAGCCCGCTTCAGTCGCCTTTTGACATCATTGCCGTTTCGCCCCTTTATCTCTGTATCTCTTCAACTCTTCAACTTTTGCACTCTTCAACTCCCCCGTCATCATCAAACATACGTCACGACGAGACAAGGGGGGATTTGGCGCGTTTGCGGCTTATTGCGTTCCGCCGGCGCCGGTCATCAGCAATTGAGCGGAAAAACCGCGTCCGAGGTCGGTGAGGTCGCGCGTGAAGACCACGGCAGGAGGATCGAGCGTCGCGTCGATCACGGCTTCGATGCGGGCCGAGGGACCCCCTTTTTCGAAATAGCCCACCGATTGCATGCGAAAGACGTCACCCCGCGCGGTGAGGTAGGGATCGAGCAGCCGGATCGTCGGCAGATCGACAATGCCGTCGATCAGCAGCCAGCCGGTCGTGAGCCGCGGCGAGGCCGGATTGGCCGCCTGCGACTGCGCGTTGACGATCTGGTCGGCGAGGAGTTGAGTCATATTCGGAATGCCCATGAGAACTTCGGAACGGGCCTGATTGACGTTGATCCGGCCGTCGAAAAACTTTTCGGATTTTGTCGAAAGAACGTCGAGGAGCTGGGGAAGTTTCTCGCGGATGCTCGACGAGTCGCCGCCCCAGGGGCTGTCGAGCGTTGTGTTCGTGCCATTGATGTTGATCTTTACCTGCACGCCAACCAGATCGAACAGTGAATTGATCGTTTTCTGCCCGCCAGCGCTGACGTCAATTCCCCCGCGCGTGACAGGCGCCTTGCCGGCACCCGTCGCGGCGGAACTCGTCGCGCTGGCGGCCTGTGAGATCCCGGACTTGGAGCTCCCTTGCGTAGCGGTGGTCCCCCCCTGCGCCGTCACTGCCTTCGCTGCTTGCACCTCTTGCACTGCTTGAACTCCCCCGGACGAGGAGGCTTTTGTCCCTTTGACCTCACTGATGGCCTTTACCTCAGAGACGGTGCCCGGGCTTCCGGACGAGCCTCCACTCCCCTGTCCAGGGCTGGATGTCCCGCCACTCTGGCCCGTGGTCGGCCCGGCCATACGGTAGGCGACGATGAACTTCGCCGCATCTTCGCCGAGAATCGGCTGCACCTGGTCGTAGAGGTCGCCGAGGGCGTTCATGTTGACGTGGATCCGCTGCGTGCCGTCGGTTTTGTAGTTTCCCTCGCGCCCGTGGACCGAAAGGTAGGCCGACCAGCCCCGGTCGAGCATCCCGTCGGCGTTGTCGAAGGGCGGATTGAGGTCACCGTCGTTTTCGCTGGCGTCGAGGAGCCCGTTGTGATTGGTGTCTTCCCCGAACAGCAATTGGGGGGTCATTCCACGGACCATCAGTAATTCGTCGATCGAGTCGATCGGGCCGTTCTTGGCTTTGTACCCAAGCCCCGAATAGGTATCGTCCTCGGCTCCGAGCTCGCGAGGTTCTTTGTCGCTATCGATCCAATCGAGGATCGCGTCACTGATATCCGGCGTCATTTGCGGAATATACTGCAGCACCTTTCGAGCGTCTTCTTTTTTGGGAAACAGCTTGGGGAGCGCGTTGACGTTCAGCTTGGCCGATTCGTCCCCCAGCCCGAAGCGGATCGTGTGGCCGGTGGGATCGGTTTCGACCGCCGCCACGACGCTGAACCGCCCGCGCCCGCGGGGCGACTCGGCATTCTGCACGAGGATCCCCTGGAACCATTCGGGGTTGCTGTAATACGAATGCGGGGTTTGGTCGTAGCGCTGCGTGAGCAGGCTCGCGGCGAGCTCGATGCCCGAATCGGCCGCCGCGCGAGCCTGTGCATCGCGGCCGAACATCGCCGTGGCCTGGGACTCGACGATCATCGACTCGGAGAACGTATACGCCCCCAGTGAAAGCACGACCAGCACGACGAGCACCACGACGAGAATGCTGCCGCGGCGTTTCGACGGAACATCGCGAAGAGCGAAACGTGCATTCGGGCGATTTGTCGCAGTCATATTGAACCTCAAGTCTCGAGTCTCAGGTCCCAAGCCTCGTCACAGCGTCGAGATGACCGGCTTCGATGCCGGAATGGCGACGATCAGGCGGTAAACGCGTGTCTCCCCGGCGCCGATTTGCAGTGTGGACGGCTTTCTGTTGTCGGTGGGGGCCAGTTCGAGGACGATCTCCACGGCTTTGGGGAGCCCTCCCAACGTCCCGCTGTCCCAACTGACCTGCCACGTTGTGCCGTCGTAATAATAAAACGCGATCGAGGCGACCTCGGGCGCCAACAGGCGCGTATTGGCCGCCATTGCCGCCGTGTTGCCTTGTTGATCGGCCATTTGCATCAGCAGGCGATCTCCCGCCATGCGGCAAAGGCCTGGTGAGCTCACCGCTCCCTGCAGCGCTCCGCCCCCCTGACCGTTGACGAAATAAATCACCGATTGCAGATCGCTCATGCGCCCCCCCCCCGCCTGCCCGTTCGCGACCGACCCGTACATCTCGGTTCGTGAAGGCTTGCTGACGTGGACCAGCAAGGTGTTTGCGTTGCCGAACAGTCCGCTGCTGGTTTGCGTCAACGCAGCGTCCGGGGACGTTTGGGTGGCGCTCGGGTCGGTCGAACTGCTGCTGGAGCTGGTCGACGAAGAACTGCTCGACGACGGGGTGCTACCTGACGAGCTGCCCGTCGTGCTGCCGGTGGTGGTGTTCGTTTTGCTGCTCGAAGTGCTGCTGGAACTGGTGCTGCTGCTCGACGACGAACTGCTGGTCGACGACGAAGACGAACCGGCGTTATAGACGACCGAGCGCAGGTCGATCTCGATGGCCCGCAGTATCTGACGGGCCAGCAAGGCCTGCCGGGCCTCGTCCTGCCCGGCGACGGAATACTTCCAGTACAAGCTGAGGCTTGCGTAGACGGCCCCGAGGAGCACCATGCTGAGCGACAGGGCGATCAGCACCTCCAGCAGCGTGTAACCATTGCGGCGCATGCGGCGCGAAGTGCGCTTCATCGGCTCCCTCCCGTCGAGCTGGAAGTGCCGGTCGAGCTCGACGAACTGCTCTGGCTCGTCTTCTGTTTGGCCTGCTGGTCGGTGGTCATCTGGAGCGTGGCATTCGGATCGCGGACCAGGCGCGACAGGGTGTACGAGAGATCGCTCAACTGACCGCTCGACGGATGGGAAACTTTCACCTGCACGAGATACAACGCGGGATTTGGGCCGGCCTGAACCGACGAGCTCCACGTCCAGGAGGAATCGTCGGTGAACGGAACGTCGCTCGTCGCCTGCATGGTGATCGCGCCGGCGACAATCTCCGAAAGCTTCGACTCGCAGCGAAGAATCGCCTGCGACTCCAGCCGCGAACGAACGGCGGCACGGACGCCGTTCGAGACGAGCTGGCCGATGACGGTCGCCGAGGCGACAAAGATCACGAGCGAGATCACGACTTCGAACAGTGAGAAGCCGCTACAGAATGCGGAATGCGGAATCTTGCGAGCAGTGTGTCGACTTCTCATAGGTCAGCCTCCCCGTTCCGGCGTCACTGTGACGGCCCCCGTCAAGGCACGCAGCGTCAGCCGGACCTGCTCTTTCTTGTCGCCAACAATTGCAACTTCGAAATCGGTGGCTGTTCCATCGGGATGAAACAATGTCGGCGGCGACCACAGGGCGCCGACGAAGTCGGCTTCGCTGGGGATCCCCGCGAGCAAGTCGTCGGGAATCGCCATTCCCTTGTCGTTGAACGACTGTCCCCCCTCGAACCGGCACGACGCCG
>JAGVKR010000285.1 GCA_020050375.1 Planctomycetales bacterium | reverse complement strand
TTATTGGACGAGGCCCATCAACTCACCATTCACACGGCCGACTTCCTCCGGGCGCTGGCCGTGGCACCCGAACTTTTCGTGTTGACAAAGCACTAGTGCCTTGTCTTCGATGATTTGATGGGTGCCACGGCCAGCGACCAACGGGAGTCGGCCGTGCGACTCGCGAGGAAGCGCTCCGAGACGTTCACACGGCCGAGTCGCTTTGCTCCCTGGCCGTGGCACCCAATCCCTCGTAACAAGTTTGACTTGTCACTCGCCGATTCTGCCCCACGCCCGCATATCGGATACGCCCCTATTTACCCGTCAGCTTCGCCGCTGGTATCACGATTTTTCCCAAATCGACCACCTGCCCCGCTTTGACCGTCACTTTGTACGTTCGATCGACGTAGCCGGGCATTTCATGCCAGATTGTGAACTGGTGCTCGCCCGCCGGCAGGTCGGTGATCGTGAATTGTCCCTGCGGATCGCTGATCGCCGCATAGGGGTGATCGAGGATCAGCCAATGCGCCCGCATCCAGTTGTGAATGCTGCACTCCACTGGGACAGGCTGCTTCTCGGCGAGCTTCAACTTGACCGGCGTTCCCTTGCGCTCGTTGCCCGGCACCGAAAAATTGAAGGGATCGTTCCGCGTCGATGCAAACTTCGTATTATGCGAGCAGCCGTCGGCCGATTTCACGACGACCGTCTGATCGGTCCGAACGAAGAGCACGTGGGGAATGAACCGGCATCCCTTCTGGTCGAACTCGACCTCTTTGACCGGACTGCTCTTCAACTTCGGAGCGATCTTCGCCGCCTTCGGCAAATAGATGAACACGTTGGCGATTCCGCCGGTTTCGGCATCGACCAGCAGCTCATCGCTCAACAGATCGGCGGCGGCGCAGATCGCCGCGTCGTTGATTTTCGCGTCCCCTTTCGCAACGAGGACCCGCTGCGGGGGAACCATCCCGTCGACCACGAACTGCCCCATGATCGTGCCGAACGCGCCGTCGCTTTCATCGGCCGCGCGTGACTTCGGTTCGGACCGCACCAGTCCCCACGCGAGTAAAATTGCGAAGAACATGGCTAACACCACCCGCGGGACATGCATGAGAATCCTTTCAATGTAATCGCTCACTTGAGAGACCATCCCGGCGACCGTTCACATCCGATTCTGGTCAAACACGACTTTGTCTTCCGCGGTTCTGATTCTACGCGCCGTCGCGGATCAACACCACACGACTCGATGGCTCCGCAGCCATAGCAGTTGAGACCAAGACTGCTCCCTCAACCCGCCCGGCGATCCGCGATCTTCTATCCTCCATCCTCCGTCTCCCCTTCTCTTCCACTCCCCCTCTCCCCAACTCCTCCCTTGCGACCGCCGCCGCGCTACCGCACAATAGTCCCGCGACCTGTACCGGTGTCAACCCCTTGCCGCGACGCTGTTCATGCTGGCCAAACTGCACACGTACTCGCTGTTCGGGATTCAGGCGATTCCGGTCGAGGTCGAAGTCGACATCTCGCCCGGCGCGATGCCCAAGACAATTCTCGTCGGTCTCGCCGAGGCGGCGGCCCGCGAGAGTATCCATCGCATCGAGCGGGCCCTCGTCAACAGCGGCTATCACCGGCCGATCGATCGGATCGTCATCAATCTCTCGCCGGCGGAACTTCCCAAAGAAGCGTCATCGTTCGACTTGCCGACCGCCCTCGGCCTGCTCGCCGCCAGCGGCCAGTTGCCGGCCGATCGCTTCGAGCAGTACTCGGCGGTGGGCGAACTGGCCCTCGAAGGAACGATCCGCCCCGTGAAGGGGGCGCTCTCGATGGCGATCGCCGCTCGCGAGCAGAAGAAGCGAGGCTTGCTCGTTCCGCTCGCCAACGCTCAGGAGGCGGCGGTCGTCGAAGGGATCGACATCATTCCCGTCGGCCTCCTCGCGGAAGCGGTCGGCTTTTACAGCGGCCAGCTCGACATCGAGCCGGTTCCCTTCAGTTGGAACGAAGTCCAGGCGAAGTTCGGCGGCTACGACATCGACTACGCCGACGTCAAAGGCCAGGAGATGGCCAAACGGGCGGTCGTCGTCGCCGCGGCCGGCGGCCACCACCTTCTAATGATCGGGAGCCCCGGCACCGGCAAGACGCTCCTCGCGCAGCGGCTGGCGACGATTCTTCCCGACTTGAGCCCCGGTGAGAGCGTCGAGACGACACAGATCTACAGTGCCGTGGGCCAGCTCGCGGCCGGCCAGTCGCTCTTGCTGCAACGTCCGTTTCGCGCGCCGCACCACACCGTCAGCGAAGCGGGATTGGTCGGCGGCGGGAGCACTCCGTCGCCGGGAGAAATCTCGCTCGCTCATCACGGGGTCCTGTTCCTCGACGAACTTCCCGAGTTCAACCGCCGCACACTCGAAGTCATGCGGCAGCCGCTCGAAGCGGGAAACGTCACGATCTCGCGCGCCATCGGCAGCGTCACGTTCCCCGCCAACCTGATGCTCGTTGCGGCCCTCAATCCGTGCCCGTGCGGCTATCGCGGCGACCCTCGAAGAAAGTGCAACTGCACACCGATGCAGATCGAGCGCTACATCGGCAAGATCAGCGGACCATTGCTGGATAGAATCGACATCCACCTCGAAGTCGCACCGGTCCCCTTCCGCGAGCTGTCGGACAAAACCACCGGCACGAACAGCGCCCAGATGCGCACGCAAGTCGTCGCCGCCCGCGAGGCGCAGCGCGAACGCTTCAAGGGAGAACGCACGACGCTCAACGGCCGCATGACGCCGAGGCAGATCCGCAAGCATTGCCAGGTCGACGCCGCGGGCGAGGCATTGCTCGAGAACGCGATGGAAGACATGGGCCTCTCCGCCCGCGCCCACGACAAAATCCTCCGCGTCGCCCGGACGATCGCCGACCTGGACCAGAGCGACAAGATCACGTCGAACCACCTGCACGAAGCGATCAATTACCGCACGCTGGATCGGAATTACTGGGCGTGAAGATCGGCCTATCCGTGATGCTCGGGTTGTGTTATCATTTTGTATACATCGCTTGGCCAAGTCGTGACATGCACGTGATTGCGAGAAAAGCGATCGTCAACGCGATCAAACGGCATCCAGAGGCAGCCACCTGGTTGAACCGCTGGTGGCAGGACGCGAATCATGTGCGATGGGAGAGTTTGAATGATGTTCGCACGAACTACCCGTCGGTTGATCAGGTGCGCCACTGCTTGATCTTCGACGTCCGCGGGAATCGTTTTCGCCTCATCTGTCGTGTGACCTACGCCAACGAATGGCAACGGGGGACATTGCTCGTCAGGCATTTCCTGACGCACGCCGAGTACGACACTGATTTCTGGAAATCGGATTGCAAATAGTGACCGCCTACCAGACATTGCTGCTTGAGTATCAGCCGCGTCCGATTAGGACAGAGCGAGACCACCGCCGCGCGCTTCGGCAGGTCGAAGAACTGATGACGTCGAATCCGGGTCGAGAGACAAGCCAGCTCATCGAATTGCTCGGCACATTGATCGAGCAATACGAGGCTCAGGAATTTCCGACGCCACACAATGCTCCAGCGGAAATGTTGGCACATTACCTGGAGAACCGTGGCCTGACTCGTGCCGAGTTGGCACGCGCCACCGGAATTCCGCCATCGGTGATCACCAATGTGCTCAACGGCCGGCGCGCGATCAGCAAGGCGTCGGCGACGCGGCTGGCCGAATTCTTTCGCGTCTCGGTGAGCCATTTCATTTAGCTGGGGCGTTGTCCATTGGGGTTGACGACACCCGCCCGGACCAACAGTTCGGGCTTCGGGTGCAGGCATGCAAAAATGGCCCCGACGCAGCCGTCGTCGGGGCCATTGCTTTTCGTGTTGATCGCGTCGTTGATGCCGATTCGCCTAATTCGCCGGCGGCGGGTTGTCGCCCGTCTTCTTGACTTCGGTTTCGGTCTTGATCGTCGTTTTTCCTTGGGGCGTAGTGACCGTCTTCTCGGTCGTCGTCGACGATTTTTCGGCACAGCCGATCAGGCCGATCGAAAGAAAACTCAGCATCAGGGTTGAGGCAACGAGCCGTCGCATGGTCAATCTCCTCGGGTGTGGGTCACGGTGCCTCGGGAGATCACAGAATCGGGAACCGCACCGCAGGAAGGTTCCGCATTCGGCGGCGATCGTTCGATGCGCCGCGAATCAAGTCGAATGCACGATCGGTGCCAATCGGCCGGAACCGCGAAAATTGCTCCGGCAACCGCAGTGGCAACGCGATGTGCGCGTCACTCGGCCTGTTTGAGACCGTAACCTGCGCTCGATGGAGCCAGTATGATGCCGCATTGACCAGTCAGTCCGACGGGCGTGATCCCCGACGAGATTGTAGCCTGGCGAGCGACACGCGGGGCTTTCGCGGTTTACTATCAGAAGAGGAACCACGAAAGACGCGAAAGACACGAAAAATGGGAAATTGTCGGATTCCCGCGCCCCTGATTTTAATGTTGCGCTAATCGTCGTATCAGAAACACGACCCCTGCCGGCTCGTCCGGCAGGTGAAGGAGATTGGAAGGCTAGTGTATTGTCACAGTTCAATTTTCGGGTGCCACGGCCAGCGACCAACGGGAGTCGGCCGTGCGAACGTTATTGGACGAGGCCCATCAACTCA
>JAGVKR010000572.1 GCA_020050375.1 Planctomycetales bacterium | reverse complement strand
CGACGTGATGTACTGCGAGCGGCCGACGAGACGTCCGGCCAGTCCGCTGCCGTCGGCCTTGTGGAGCAACACTTCGCGAAAGCCCGAGACGGCGATCAATTGCCCGTCAGGAGACCAGGCGATGGCCGAAATGACCGGCGCGCTGTGATACACCGGCGGATGCTCGGGCGTGATCGTGTCCTGAACTTCAGCCGGGGTGTCGTCTTTGGCCCCTTCCTGAACCCAGCGGCTGATGAGCGCGACCTGCTCTTTCGGCAGCGGCGGCGCGTTCTTGGGCATCGTCGGCTTATCGCCCGAGATGAGCTCGACCAGCAGGCTGTCGTCCGGCTTGCCGGGTTCGAAACCAACTCCCTGCTCACCCCCCGCCTTTGTGCCGGCGTACGTCGTGAGGACCAGCTTCCCACCCGCTTTGGCCGGCTGATGGCAACCGGTGCAGTTCCGCTGCAGGATCGGCCGGACCTGGCGATAGAAACTGACGGGAGTTTCTTTGGCCGGTTCTTCGGCGGCCTGCACAAACGGGCCGGATACAAACGCCACGCTAAGGGCGGCGGGAGCCAGCAGACGAAATCCCCGACGAACAGAGCGCATACCTGTCATCTCCACGGCGAACGAATCAAAGTTTGCCTACCTTACAGGATACCGCTCGTCCCCCCCCAGCGTAAAGGGGGTGGGCTGGTCCAGCCGTTGTCCGGGGTGCATCCGCTGAGCGGGGGTGGTCCATGACGTACGCCGACGCTGGCAGCGTCGCTCGCGTGACCGACGCTGCCAGCGTCGGCGAGTTTCGACAGGATACCCCGCTCAATGAATTCACCGCGTCTATGCTCGCTCGGGGGGGCGACGCGAGTCGCGGGACCGTCGCGCGGCGCTTCGATGTCTTCCGTGCGACACACCAGAACCCGCGCGCCATCAATATGAACACACGTACAGTTCATTTTGACTCACCCGATGGGCCAGGTCGTGAAACTTCGCAATCATACGCAACGTAGATGTTGCGTACCAGAACTCGTATTCTATCTATTCTTACATGATGTCGTTTCCAGGGCGATTTCCATAAGCATTTTCATACGAATGACTTGGCGTCAGTTGCTGTCACTTTGATACGCCCCTGTATCGGACATCGAATTGGCCCCAGGTTGCGTATTGTTGCGTCTCCCAACGCAACAGAGCGTTCCAAACACGCGAAACACCGGCGGCTATTGCAGTTGCGAATGCAACAAGGGGTCGGCAGTCAGTTTCGGTGAAAGCTCAGGCCGCGGCCAGGACGAGGTAAAACCACGAATCAGGCGAATCCAACGGATACGAAACCATCGCTGATCTCTTCCAGATTTGTTGGATTCGCGTGATTCGTGATTCGAATTCTCTTCGCGCAAATAGCCAAACCAAAATGGAAGACAGGCTTCCGTTCTCAACAATCTGTATTTTACCAGTTTTCCACGATCCCGTGTCGACCGGTTGTCCCGGATCTGGAAACATTCGAAAAAAATCGAGCCCGATCCGGGTCAAGTTCTTTTCGATCGTCTGCGCGACCATGCCAAAAGCGTTATCGCCGCGAGTCCGTAAATCGCTCACAACTGTCGCCATTGCGACAAATGATCCAAAAGCAGTGTCGTTTGCGGGCATGGTGGGCCATTTTCCACTTCGTGGACAGCATTGGCCCGGTTCGGATTTTCACAATCAGGTCGCAGACGGTGAAACCGGCTTCCTCGGCCATCCGCATGAAATCGCAGTGCGCCCAGCGAGATCGGTGGCTGTTCACCATGTCGGTGATCTTCGCGAGCAACAATCCCTCGGGTTTCAAGACTCGCTTGGCTTGCTTCAGAAACGGCGGGTACAGATAGCTGAGACTCCAGCCGTGTTCCTTGCCGCATTCCATTGTTGCCCCGAAGTCGATATCGAAGCGTTTCACACTCTTGTCGCGCCCCTGCGGTCCCACATGAGGCGGGTCGAACACGACGACGCCGAATTTCTCGGACGGAACGCCGATCATTTCGCGATTGTCGCCGACAATCATCGTGTTGTATTGGGGGTCGACGTCCATCGACCAGACGTCACGCTTCGAGCCCTTCCACATTCGACCGGCATTGTAGGTTGCATCGAGGATCGGCTCGGGCTTGATCGTGGGATAAAAATCGAGCATGGCTTCGATCAGCTCGCCATCGCTCTTTTCCCAGACGCTGCTGATCGGCTCGTACCCGTTCGCTTTCGCGCGTTTGCGCGGAGCGAGTGTTTCGATCGGCAGTGTTCGCTGCCTGGAAGACGGCGTTTTGATCGGCATCGGAGGGGATTCCTTTCGGTGTCCGAATTCTAGTTGACTCACTATAATACTGTACAAGTGTACGATATTCCAGATCGCCGCTTTCTTGCAGGCGACCAGGGCGCCGGACAGCGACATTCAGGTGGAGTTCGGGGCAGTTCATCGGCTCGCTCTTGTGGTCGTCGCCCGAGCACGCCAGCGGCAACCCGGCGAAGATTGACGTGCGATCCGACGTCTACTCGCTGGGAGTCATCCTGTACCAGCTCGTCGTGGGCGCGTCGCCGCATTCGCCGGAGGGAGGCCCGCTGGCGTTGCTCGAACGGATTCGCAGCGAGCCGCCTGATTCCCCGCGGTCCGTGGATCGGACAATTCCGCGCGATCTGGAGACGATCATTCTCACCTGTCTGCGAAAAGAACCCGATCGTCGCTATCAATCGGCGGGACAATTGCGGGTCGACTTGCAGCGCTGGCTGGCGGGATGAATAAACGTGTCAGGTACGAATGGCACTTCCTGAAGACATAAGTCTAAGCGGCGAGCCGCCTGCGGGCGATGTGGCGCGGGACGGTTAGAAGCGCGAGTGTTCTTGGCCGGCGTTTGACGGCACGGGGCTCGAAGCGCCCCGGACGGTCGCCGACGATGTGCGAAGCGATTGCCGCATAGAGCAGTGAGAGCACGCGCTCGCGCGACGTGCCGGACGTGGTGCGGTAGATGGCGCGGAAGGCGTTCAGGGTCTGCAGGGCACCCTTGAAGCTGATCTCACGCGGCGCCAGGCCGTGCAGGCGCGCCGCCTTGGCCATCACTGTCCGAATCAGATTGTACGCCAGGAGGTGCATCGAGATCTCTTTGCGATCTCCGGGAGTCGAATTCCGCCGGGAGATCAGGTTCATCCAAAACCAAAACCGCCCCCCGGCTCGTCGAGCCGGGGGGCGGTTTTGGTTTCAGTCTCTAAAGTACGCATCCCGCTGCACGCCGTCGAAACCGGCCTG
>JAGVKR010000151.1 GCA_020050375.1 Planctomycetales bacterium | reverse complement strand
TTTTCGGGTGCCACGGCCAGCGACCAACGGGAGTCGGCCGTGCGAACGTTATTGGACGAGGCCCATCAACTCACCATTCACACGGCCGACTTCCTCCGGACGCTGGCCGTGGCACCCGAACTCTTCGTGTTGACAAAGCGCTAGGCGGAGCTTGCCGGGAACATCAGACTCCGACGAATTCACGCAACACTGTCAGCGCAGCGTCCCTTTCCGCGGTATCGGGCTGGCCGGGAAGTATTGCACGTCGTCGGGAACACCAGGCGGCAAGATCAGCCGGCGCAGTTCGTCGGGCTCGATCTCGGCGGGAATAAGTTGCACCGAGCGTGGTGTCGGTGGGTGATCCATCGACTCGACAGTGATAAGTACAATCGTTTCACGGGCATCGTCGAGCTGCGGCTGGTTTGTTGCTTTGCGAGCCTCCTTCAATTCGGGAACGCCAGTCGACAACAGGCTCTCGACGATTTCGGCGAGCCCGGGCGACGGCTTCTCCGATCGCGCCGACAACCCTCCAACGACGGCTGTTTGACCGAACCTCAGCTCTGTATCTGTGTTGATTCCCCACGTCGACAATCCGGGGATGCGTTCTCCCTCCACAATGACCGCGAACTTGTCGTTGGTCTCGCTGATTTCGAATTTTGTCTGGAGCCGGACGAGGTGCCCCGGCAGAATGTCGGCATGAACATTCAGTTGCGTCCCGAAATGCATCCAACGCGTTTCGAGCCGACCATCCGCGTTCTTTGATTTGACCGGAAACTGGCCCCCGGACAGGAACGAAGCCGAACGACCGGACGCTGTCATCACCGCCGGCTGCGCCAGGATTTTGATGAGTCCCTTTTCACGCAGCTCCCTGAGCAGTGGATGAGACATCGGGTTGCCGTCGACAATACTGTACGATTTGCGTTGGCCCGATACCGACGCCGATGCTTGCAGCAGAGCTCTTTTGGACGGCCGGGACAACATCCGGTCAACGTTCTCCCCGCGCGGGAAAATCGGCACGGACTCGTGATCGTCGATCGACCGGCTCCAGCCCAGAACATCGTCCAACTCACGCGCCCTATCGCCGAGCGCGGCGCGCGATAACTCCATTGCCGTGACGTAAACCACGACCGATCGTGGCTGTCCGGTGAGCTGTCGCAACTGCTCGATCTCTTCGAGCAGGCATTCCAGTTCCCCTTCTTTGCGGGTCACGACGTTTTCGTCAACCGCCCGGTGACGGGCCTGCTGGCGCAGGCGCTGGGCCTCGTCTTTCAAACCGGCGGCGTCAAGGTGCGCTGCCGCTTTCAACAGGTGTCCGATTGCCGTCTCGGTGGAATCAGGCCTTTCCGGCGTCGGCAACAAAGCAGCGGGCTCGGCCGTCGGCAACGTCTCCGGTTCGTGAGCGCCAACCGCTCCGGTCGGAAGAATCGCCAAAACAAACCCGAGAGCGAGCATTCGACGCATAGCAACGACTCCCTTGGAACACCAATCGACCCGCACGGCCTCCAGCCGCGGGCCCGAACAGGGGCGCGGTGGTATCGCGATTCGCGGGGAGGGTCAAGGGAGATTTTTACACAAATGGTCGAATGGAATGCGGAGTGCGGAGTGAACGCATTGGCTCGAAGGTGAGCGAGGGAGTGCTTGCATTAGGGAGCTATTGCAAGGCGCTGCCGCAGTCCCTCGCTAACGCGTTGGGTCAAGTAACGGCTGCCGCTTCTACTCCATTCCACATTCCGAACTCCGCATTCCCCACTTCCCGCCCCCCGAAACCACAGACTGCGCCAACCGCCCGTACGCACTCGTCTTGACAGGATGGGCGATTCCGGTATTCTCCCCGCTCCTCAACACTCTCACCCCTGCCTCACCACTACCTTCCTGGTCCCGTAACACTCGGGAGTGCCGTTATGCGCACGTCTCTCGCAATGATCACATTCTGGCTCGGCACGGCGTCGTGTCTGACGGGGTGCGCGCTTCCCTTCACGGTCGTCTCACCGCTGGCCGTCTACGAGCATTCTCAGGTGTACCAGCCGGTCAAATGGCCGAAGGGGAATTGGGACAAGAAAGCCGAGATCAAGGCCGAGAATGCCTGGTTTCTCGCCGAAGACGGTACGCAGCTCCACGGCTGGTATCTGCCTCACGAGAACCCCGTGGCCGTCGCCCTATTTGCGCACGGCAACTCGGGGAACGTGAGCGACCAGGCGGAAACTTTGAAAATGCTTCGCGACAAGCACCGGCTTTCGATCATGACATTTGACTACCGGGGTTACGGTCGCAGCGAAGGAGCTCCTCACGAAGCCGGCATCCTGCAGGACGCGCGTGCCGCGCGCCGCTGGCTGGCGATTCGCGAGAAGATTCTCGAAGAGGACATTGTGCTCGTGGGCCATTCACTGGGCGGAGGGGTGATGGTCAATCTGGCGGCAAAAGATGGCGCGCGGGGATTGATTCTCGCCAGCACGTTCACCTCCGTCCCCGATGTGGCCAAGTTCTACGCTCCGCTGTTCCCGGCGGATTCGCTGATCGAGAATCGCTTCGACTCCGAGCGAATCATTGGCGAGTATCACGGGCCTCTGCTCCAGATTCACGGCGAACGTGACAAGGTCGTGCCCTACAAGCTGGGACGCAAGCTGTTCGAAGCCGCCAATCAGCCGAAAGTCTTCCTCACGAAATCGGACGCGGGACATAACGACCCGATGTCGAGCGAAGAGCGGGCGGCGTTCGACACGTTCCTCGCGTCGCTTCCGTCCCTCGACGCTCCCCCCGAATCTGCTGACGGCGACAATCCGCCCCTGGCGCAAGCCAATCCACAGAATCACCTGACGAGCCGGGTGATGAGCGTGACAGGCAACGACGAACTCCCGGAATAGCGCGACTCTCTCTGCCGCCGGGAAATTTCTTTTCGGCGCCCCCGGCGGAAATGTCGGCGAATGTCTGAACATCGCCGCGGGCAGCCGTTATAATGCGGCCGCGTCGCAGGAGCACCCGGCACCGGTGTGATTTTCGCGGGCCCGGCCGCAGGAACCACGAGGTATGACAGAGACTCCCTTTCGATTGGAAACGATTCCGTGGCGGCGGCTGATGCCGTGGCTGCACCTCACGCGCGCGTTTTGGATCGCCGTCGACCTGCGCAAGCTGATTCTGGCGACCGCGGGATTGCTGCTGACCTCCGCCGGCTCGATGGTCTGCGACCAGTTGCCCTTCGGTCGGGCGGTGCTGGAACGGACGCCGGAGCGCGTTCCCGAAGATGACCGCTGGCCCTGGCAATGGTCGCTGGAGTTCTCGGTGACACCGCGCGACGACCGGGGCCCGGGCTACGTGCTGTCGGAGTTTCGCGGGGTGCTCGACCATCCGGGAGCGACTGCTTTCCAGGCACTCGGCAATTGGCGGATCGTGATGCACCCCTTGCGGGCGATTTCGGAGCCCGCGGCACGACTGTTTCGAGGCTACTCGGAGTGGACGGAAGTCGCCGATGCGGCCACCCGACTGTTGTGGGCGCTGATCGTCTGGTCGATTTTTGGCGGGGCGATCGGTCGGATCGCCGCGGTTCAGTTCGCCCGCGATCAACAGGTCGGCTTGCGCGGGGCCCTGGCTTTCACCCTCAAGCGGTTCTTCGGGTATCTCTCGGCGCCTCTGTTGCCACTGGTTGGAGTGGGCCTGCTTTGGGCGCTTTGCGTCGTAGGCGGTTGGCTGGGCCGGATCCCGGGAGGGGTTGGGGAGACGATTCTCGGCGCGCTGTGGGGACTGGAGCTCATTTTCGGGCTGATGATGGCGGTCGTCCTGATCGGTGTCGCTGCCGGTTGGCCCTTGATGTTCGCCACGATCGGCGTCGAAGGGACAGACGGCTTCGACGGGCTGAGCCGGATGTACAACTATGTTTTCGAACGCCCGCTCTACTACATCTGGCAGATCGCGCTCGTGCTGGTCTACGGCTCGGCTTCGATCTTCTTCGTCTGGCTAATGTCCCAGTTTCTCGTGCACCTGGCCGTCTGGGGAGTGTCCTGGGGACAGGGATACATTCCCACCGCCGAGCTCCTGGCCGGCTCTCCCCACCTTGTCGTCGGCGGGATGCGCGATTTCGGCGACGGTCATTTCCAGCCATCAGCGAGCCTCGGCGCGCAGCTCGCCCGTGGCTGGATGTGCGTTCTGGCGACGCTCGTGATGGGCTTCGTCTACAGCTACTTCTGGACCGCAGCGACGATCGTTTATTTCACGCTCCGCCGAAGCGTCGACGCCAACGACTTCGACGAAGTCTACGTCGACGACGAGCAGGAAGACGACGAGCTATTGCCACTGGTCGGGGCTGCCGCGATGAACGAAACCGATCGCCTGGCCGTTTCCGTGGCGACCGCGACGCCTTCGAGCACTTCGCCGCCGGTCGATCTGACGCCGTAGCGGATCGCTTCCGCCAGACTTACTTCAAGGAGGCGCTGGCAAGTTGTTGACGGCAGTCGTGCGAAGCGCGATCGCGGCGGATCACGTGTTCTCGGGAAGAAGACGAAACGGTTGGCTGGCGGAGTCTCGATAGACTGTGAAATCTCTTCAGTCGAGCGTGAAGATGTGACGAATGCCTTCACGTTGAGCCAGGTACAACAACGATAGGTCCGCCAGTTGGGGACGCAGGTCGCCATACATTGCCCGACGCTGATTCATCCAATGAGCCGCTCCCGAATCGAGATCGAGAAGCGTCACATCGCCAAACGCGACGAGATCGAGCAACCGCTCCAGACCGTTGGGAAGATTTCTCAGAAGCCACGCGGCTTCGGTCACCACCGACCAACAAGAGTAAACCGGACCGCCGAATTCCTTGGCTTGTTCCTGACAGCGGAGGTGATCGCGGTCGGCTTTGTGCAGCATCGCCACCAATGGTCCGGTATCGACGAGAATCGGATCACTGATCACTATTGCCGAAACCTTCCATGTGGACGGGATTCGTGCTCAGGTCGTCCGGTCCGCCCGCGAGGCAGCCTAGCAGACCGTGCCGTGACATGCGGTCGAAAAGCGAGTCTTGGCCATTGCCGTTCTGTACAGACGCTGACGCACCGCCACCGTACTGCCGGAGGGCCTCATTCAAGACCTCGGTCCAGAGTTTACCCGTTCGCTCGGCAGCTTCCGCGAGCATTCGCTTTTCGGCGTCCGTCAGTTGGATTTGGGTGATGTCAACGGCCATGCATTCATGATATCACGGTTCGGAGGGCCGGAGAAGACCCCTTCGAACCATAGTTCCACCGGCTCCGACGATCGAATTGCGCGTTGGCGGGTCGCTGCCGTCCCGCCGGCGTCAACGGATGGCTGCGCTTCATTCCCCGTCACTCCGTTCGCACGGCGGCAGGAAGAACGCGCCTCGCGAAACGTGCGCCCAGTGCTTGTTCGGCTTCGCCGGATGCGACAGAGTGACCGCACGATTCCTCAATGACATGCCGTGCGTCGAAGCAACTGGCCCGCAGACCTGCCGTGCCGGTCAACGCCCATCGCCGGCGGGCGTGAGCCTGCCCTACTTCACTAAGTCAGTCCGATTTGATGGCGCTGACAACCTTGTCATATCCATCGGGTAGGTTGCCACGCGAGACCCACACGCGCTGGACATTCCGAAGCGTGAACCATCGATCGTACCTGGCGAGCTCGGGAACGGCGGATAGCCAGAATGCAATGCTTCGAAGGCCAACGATCACGGCATGTCGCTCGATCGCGGACCGAACCAATCCAAATCCAAACTCCTGCGAAGCCAGCTCAGGAACCTTGTGATCGAAATTCGCCGAATGGTAAGGGAAATACTCAACGCAGAGAACCCGATTGGCGACGCGCTTAACCGAGCCGATATCTTCGATAAGACTTCGAAGGTGCATCCTCCACCAAGCGCCACCCGGCGAAGCTTGAATCCGTGGATTGAGCAAGTAGAACGGAAAGTCCGATTTCGAATGGCTGAGATTTGCTCGTGAGAGCCGGGCGAACTCCGGGTCCGCGTGCCACTCTGCATCTCCTGGCGACCATCCGGGGTTTAGATTGAGCAGCACGACGGGGGCGTTGAACTGCCCCAAGAAGGGCTCGGGCAGAAGCTTCACATCGATTTCATGGTGCGGCTTCGCGGTTCGGTTGAATACTTCAACCGCATTCAGATCGTCCTTCAGAACGAGCGGTGCTGAATCCGGAAGTCGTGACCAGGGATTTGCGAAGAAGCTGGTGATGTTCATGTTACCTTGCTGTCTGCACTTTCAATGCGGCTCAGTTGATCGCGACGCGAGCTCTGCTTCGATTCCATTCAAGCGTGGCAACACTTTCGGGAACGCCGCCTTGCACGACGTTTCGTAAGCCGCGCGTTCTTGAATCTTGCAAGCATTGCAGTCGTTGACGTTAAGCGGCGACAGACCGCACTGCCGTCGGCTTGGACGGGACGCGGCGGCTGATTGTCGCTCACTTGCTGTCGGCGCGATTCAGCTCGTCGAAGAGGGCCCGGTAATAGC
>JAGVKR010000216.1 GCA_020050375.1 Planctomycetales bacterium | reverse complement strand
GGCGCCGTGCGCAGCGCGGCGCGACATTTTTGTCGCGTGACGCCGCACGAGCTTGCCTCTTCGCGAAGAATGTCATCGGCGCTCCCCCGCACATCGACGAACGCAATGAGTCTCACATCACCAACGCGCAGCGCGTCGCTGATTCAATTCCAGACGAACGCGCAGCAAGGTCTTCAGAAAAACGAGACGTGTTCGATTGGGCGATGAGGGATTCGAACCCCCGACATCCACGGTGTAAGCATGGCGCTCTAACCAACTGAGCTAATCGCCCGCGCCGTGTCCCTGAATCTTAGCTTAAACCGGCAGTTGGGCAAACGCCGGGGGGGAAGCGACGCACACGCTTACCCACGTCCCCCCTCGCAGCACGTCTCGCAGATCGTGTGGCAGCGGGTGCACTGCAGTTTGGCGCGGATTTCGATCAGCGCCCCGCCACACGCCGGACAGGCGGGCCGGGGTGGACAGGCGACTCGAACCTGTCGTTCACAAGCGTCCTGCTTCTGTTTCATGTGGGAATCCTCCCGGGCCTCGTTGCCGCCGAGATTGTGCCAACCGCGAAGCGGCTGGTCAATCAAAGGAGATCCGGTTGAACGTGAATTCCTGACGCGTTGTCGGATATAAAGAGGCTCACACGTCTTCCCGGCGGACAGACGCAGGCTTATGGCGACCGACGAACTGCTGCATCATCAATGCACGACGGACGGCGATACCGCCGCAAAATGCGGAGTCCGGAAAAATCCGCTGACTCTGACAACATTCGGACAGCCATTTGGAGTTGCTCTTTCGCCCCCCGTTCCCGATTTGTATAATATATACATTTGTACCGTATTTCACATCCCTGCAATTCAGCCTGTTCGTATCCGCGGCATCCGCCCGTACCCGCAATGCCTCGCGTTCAATTGACAACCGACGCCCGTTTTCCAGATTCAGCAAAAATTGCGAAGCCCGGCAATTCAAAATGCAACAAGTACCGACACGACGGTCATTCAGAGTACGGATCGGTCGCGTCCAACGAACGCACAGACTAAAAGTCCGTGCTACCTTGGCCCGGGCCTTTCCTCGAAGCCAGGACTGCAAGTTGCTTACAGTCCTGGTTACGCTAGCTGATACATCCTGCGAGCGGAGCCATAAAAATGAAAGCGATTGACCAAATGATCAGCCGTGTGACTCGATTCGCGCGTTCTACGCCACTCCTCATCGTTGCCGTAATCGCCGGTCGCTCTGCCGGAGCGGCCGAGCGGCCCAACGTGCTCTTCATCGTTTGTGACGATCTCGCGCCGTGGGCGCTGGGGGTGGCCGGGCATCCGCATGCGAAGACGCCGCATCTCGACAAGCTCTTCCGCGAGGGGGCGTACCTTGTGAACAGCTTCACCGTGACGCCGGTGTGCAGCCCGTCGCGGGCGGCGCTTGTCACCAGCCGGTACGGGAGTGAGGTCGGGATCACCGACTATATCCAGCCCGAACGGGAGCCCGACCTGGGGCTCGATCCGAAGCACGTCGTCTGGCCGCAGGTGTTTTCCAGCGGCGGTTACCGGACGGCGCTCATCGGCAAATGGCACCTCGGAACGCGCGACGAGTTCCACCCCACGAAATTCGGCTATCAGCATTTCATGGGGTTTCGCGGGGGAGGAAACACGCCGATGAATCCCACACTCGAAGTCGCCGGAAAGACCACTCCCTTGAAAGGCTGCCTGGCGGATATCGTCACCGACGAAGCGATCGCCGTTGTCGGCCGCGACGACCCGCGGCCGTTCTTGATCTCGCTGCACTTTCGCGAGCCGCATCGCCCCTATGTGCCGACGACCGAAGCAGACTGGGCCCTGTTTCGCGATCTCGATCCGACGATTCCGAACCCGGACTACCCGAAGCTCGACGTAACCGCGGTGAAAAAGGCGACGCGCGAGTATCTGGCGAGCGTCCACAGCATCGACCGCAATGTCGGCCGTCTGCTGGCCGAGCTCGACCGGCGGAAACTCGCCGAGAAGACGGTCGTGATCTTCACGAGCGATCACGGCTACAACATCGGGCACAACGGCGTCTGGCATAAAGGCAACGGGCACTGGATGCTGACTGAGCCGCCGCCGGGAACGGCCAACGTGCCGAAGGGGATGCGCCCGAACATGTACGACAACTCGCTCCGCGTGCCGGCGGCGATCCGCTGGCCGGGAGTCGTTCGGCCCGGCACGGTTCTGAAAGAAACGCTGACAAACCTTGACTGGTATCCGACGCTCGCGGGGATCGCCGGTCTGGAGCTGCCGAAGGGATCGACAATCCGCGGCCGCAACTTCGTGCCGCTGCTCAAGGGGGCCAAGCTCGACTGGGACAACGACCTCTACGCCGAATACAGCGTGCACCACAGCGCGAAGACGCACATGCGCGCCTGGCGAACCCCCGAGTGGAAGCTGGTCCGCGACTTTTCGAACGCCGGCCGTGACGAGCTGTACAACCTCAAGGATGATCCCGCCGAGACGACCAACCGGATTGCATCCAAAACCCCGGCCGCCCGCGCGGCTGTGACAGCCCTGCACGAAAAGATCGTCGCGAGAATGAACGAAATCAACGATCCGGTTTTGCAGGAGATCGGAAAGGAGACTAAGTGAACCGGGTGACGAGCCCCACTCATGCCGAGAGACGATCGGCACCCTGACATCGCGCACGCATCGGAGCCAACGCGCGACAGCCGTCCCCCTTGTTCATTTGTCGTGGTTGAAACGTATCCAGATTCCGGGCAAGCAGAGCAAAGCCGAGCTGGAGTTTCCGTTTTTCATCGTGCTCCCTCTTGCTCGTCAGTCAGACGTCACGGCGGATGGCCCCGTTCGCGCCAGGCATGACAGCGTGACGGCGGTGCGCGGTCCGACGTAAGCGGCTTGCCCTCCGGGGAGCGCTCACCGTCGCGGCTCGATCAGTTGTTGCCGTTTCCGGGGGGCTTGGCGGTTTCCGCCTCGACTCCCTTGTTGTCGGCCGGTGTCTTGTCTGCGGCGGCGGCGCTCTCCGCAGTGTCGGGTTGCGGAACGGCGGGCTTTTTCAGCCCCGCCGCGGCCTTTTTGATCATTTCCTCTTTTTGTTCCGGCGTCAGCTCCGGGAATCGCTTCGCGATCGTGTCGGTCTCCTCTACGGTCGACACGCTCACAACGTCGGGATCTTCGCCGACGCCGTAGTACACGTACATGGCACGCTTCTTCAGCGGATTGACCGAGAACCATTCGTAGATCTCCAGACGCTTCGCGCCATTGGCGAGCCGTTTATCGGTCACGTCTTCCACACGGGGAACCTTGTAGCCGACCGCCACTTTGACGTCGGTGGACTTGATGTCCTTGTCCGTCCCCTCCGTCTCTTTGAGCTTCGCGACCAGACTTTCCGCGGCGGTGGTCTGAGCGTTCCTCGATGTGTATTCGACCGCGACCAGGGCCAGTAGAATCAAAATCCCCCCCCAAACGAGCGTCCGCTCGACTGCCGAACGGGGCTTGGGACCTGCGGAGCGAGGCGAAGACGGTGTCTGCGTGGCCATGTCACAATGCTCCTGAAACTGTGGACCGGAAGCGCTTCGAGCGGCTCGACCTTACATCCCCGTGAGCATTTCGGCCAGTCGGCGGCCTGATGAATTAAAAATATTTAACGGCCGAATCGTTGCCCGCATTGAGCAGATGATACCGCCAGCGACTGGGCCAAAACGCGGCGTTGCGCGGCGTGCCATACGATTCCGCCTTACCTGATGGCCCGCCCGCTGCTCCCCGCGATGGGGCCGGCTGTCGGCGAGGTCCGGGCCTTCGTCGAACGGATCGTGGTCGACAAGCTCGAAGCGGAGCCGAGCCTTCCGCCGGACGGAATCTCGGCCATCATGGTGCAGGTGGCGACTGGACTGTCGATCAACGATCGACTGACGACCGGGAAACTCCATCCGGTCACGCGGCAGGCGCTCGATCGGATGTGGACGCGGCAACGAGAGGACGGAAGCTGGGAATGGCCGTTCCGCGATGTGCCCCCGATCAAGATCGACGAGCACTACGGTGTCACGTTTGCCGCGATCGGCGCGGGGACGGCGCCGGAAGGGTACGCCGAAACCGAAGCGGCCCGCGCCGGGCTGGCAAAGATTCGCCGCTATCTGGCTGCCCATCCGGCGGTGAGCCTGCATCAGCGGGGGATGCTGGCCTGGGCCTCGTGCTCGGTCAAAGATCTGCTCAGCGCCGCAGAACGCGGGGCGATTGCCGAAGCATTGCTTGCGGCGCAGCGTCCCGACGGAGGCTGGTCGCTGGCCAGCCTGGTCGAGACCGAGTCGACTGAAACCGCGCCGGCCGAGGCAAACGCCGGCCAGCAACTCCGCGAGTTGCAGGCGAAGCCCGGCTATGGGAGGGAGTTTCTCACGTATCTCGGCCGGACCGGCGCTTACACATCTTCACTCGACAGCGACGGCTACGCGACGGGGTTTGTGATCCATATCGCCCGGCAGACCGGCGTCCCCGCCGACGATCCACGCCTCATCCGCGGCATCAACTGGCTCAAGCAAAACCAGCGTCAAAGCGGACGGTGGTTCACCCCCTCACAGGGGCATCACACACGCAACTACATCACCAACGCCGGGACGGCGTATGCGATCATGGCCCTCGCCGCCTGCGACGCGGTCGAGAAGCCGGACCGAATTCCTGCGGGAAAACGCCTTCGATAACGAGCACAGCGAGCGGCGGGGTTCATCCCCGCCGATCACTTCGAGCTTGACGTTCCGGAAACCGTTCCCAGAAAAGGACCGGCGGGATCAACCCGCCGGCTCGCCTGGGGAGGATTCGCTCAAAGCGCCCGCAGAAACGCGACGAGATCCTGCTTTTCTTCGGCCGTCAATTTGAGGTGCAGCACGAGATTGAAGAACTCGACCGTGTCGTCGAGCGTCAGTAGACGATCGTCGTGCAGGTAGGGGGGTGAGTCCTTGATGCCCCGCAGCGGAAAGGTTTTGATCGGGCCGTCAGCGGAGGCTTTGCGGCCGTTGATCGTCTTCTCGTTGAAGAACCGCTCGACGCGGAGATTGTGCATCAGGTTGTCGGTGTAATAGGGAGGAGTGTGGCACGTTGCACATTGCCCCTTTCCGAAAAACAGATCCTGTCCCCGCAGTTCACTTTTGGTCGCCAGTTCCGGATCGAGCTTTCCGAAGACGTTCAATTTGGGAGCGGGGGGGAAATCGAGGATCGACTGGAACTCGGCCATGAAATGGACCTGGCTGCCCCGTTCGAGAACGTTCACGCCCTTTTTCTGGGCCATCGTCGGGTCGCCATCGAAATAGGCGGCGCGCTGCTCGAATTCGGTGAAGTCTTCGACGGTCTTCAACGCCCGCTGCGAGCCGAAGAGCCGCTGAATGTTGAGACCGCGGAGCGTCGGCGTGTCGATGCGATGCCGCAGCTCGTTGGGGCGAATGTCGCCGACAGTGTGCGTCGCCGCGGTCGAGTGCCCGTTGGCGTGACAGTCGAAGCAGGCCACGCCGAGATGCGGTTTCAAGCTACGGCGATCGTCGGTCGCGTTGAACTGCTGTTGGGGAAATGGAGTGACGAGCAACCGCAGCCCTTCGATCTGCTTGGGATTCAGGATGTCCTTGAACAACTCGTGGAAGTTCGCGAGCGTCACCAGCTTGCCTTGCGACACGTCTCCCAGATCGGGCCGCGTCGTGAGGTAGATCGGCGCTGGGAACTCGGGAAGCAGGTGTTGCGGCAGGTCGAAATCGAGATCGAAGCGCGCAAGGTCGCGATCGGTCTGACGTTTGGTTTCGTCAATCAGAACCTTGGGAAAGATCATCCCCCCCGCTTCGTGATGCGGGTGCGGGAGGGGGAAGAACCCCTCCGGCCAGAGATTTTTGGATTTGATCTCGGCGGGAGTCATTCCGGCGAGCTGGTCCCAGGTCGTCCCCTTTGGCAGTCGGACGCGCACCCCTCCCTGCACCGGCTTGCCTAGCGACATCTTCGCGTCCTTCGCGGGCTGATCGGCGAGGTCGTATCGGGTTTTGAGCAAATCCTGCTGCCTCTGGGCGAATTTCGGTTTCTCGCTCTGGGTCCGTTTGACGACGGAGCCGAAATCCTCGTCTTCGGCAAATGCCCCCACGGAAACGGCGAGCATGGCCGCCAGGACCGGAGCCGCGAGCAAGTATTCCCGTTGCATATGGAATTCCCCCGTCAGTGTGTCGGTCTGAAATCGTCGGCCTGAGTCTCCAGAATGGGATGCAAGACTCGTGCCGTTTCGCACCACGGTGAATTATCACGGGTGGACTGCTAAGCTGCAAATGCGTTGAGAATCCATATTCCAAGACTGGGGTGCATGACGCCGCACTCTCCCACCCGGGCTGGCGGCTTCAGCTCTCGAAAGCCCGCACGGGCGGGATGCGGCAGCGTTCGAAAAAGTCGAAGGGCCCTCCATGAACGCCGCTCCCCTCAGCCGAAAAACGCTGTTGGGTTACAGCGCCGGGAGTCTCGTCGAGACGAGCATCTACGGCTTTTGCGGCTTGTATCTGCTGAATTTTTATACGGATGTCGTGCATCTCGATTCGCGGCTGATCGGTTACGCCTTTGCCATCCGCTTTTTCGTCGACGCGGCCTCCGATCCGGCAATCGGTTATCTGTCGGACAAAACCCGAACACGCCTGGGGCGTCGGCGTCCCTATTTTCTGCTGGGGGCGATTCCTGGGGCCGTCGCGTTTTATCTTTTGCTGACCCCTCCGCCGGGAGCTCAATCGGCAACCTTCGTTTATCTGACGCTCGCGTCGACCGGCATGCTTTTTGCGCTGACGGTCTTCGGGATTCCCTATCACGCACTGGCGTGGGAGCTGACATCGAATTACGACGAGCGGACCCGCATCGCCACTTGGCGCCGGGTTGCCGAAGTCGGCGCCGAGCTCCTGGCCACTTTGACCATTCCGCTGCTGCTCGTCTGGGCCGCCAGTCGCAATCCGGAAGTGCCGCCCGACGAAGCGCAGTTCTACCCGTCGGCAGCGCTTCTGATCGGCGGAACCGCCGTCGTCGCGGCGATCATCACCTTCTTCGGCACCAGCGAAATCAGGCGAACGGACGCACGCGACCAGTACGGTTTCCGGGAGAGCCTGGCAACCGCCTATCGGAACAAGCCGTTTATGATTCTCCTCGCAACGGGGACGCTGGTTGCGGTCGCCGACCAGGTGGCGATGTCGCTCTTGTTCTACCTGATGGAACATCAGCACGGTGTTCCCAAGCAGAACGCCAATCTGTTGTTTCTGGCCTTTTTCGCCGGCAGCCTGGTGAGTCCGCCCGGCTGGCTGTTCCTGGGGAAACGCTTCGGCAAGAAGCGGGCCTATCTTCTGGCCATCCTGTTCTGGATGGGGGCGTTCACGAGTCTCGTCGTCAATGCCTGGTCGGAAACGACGTTGTATCTGGTGGCGGCCCTGATGGGCGTCGCCAGCAGCGGCGTGTTCCTTCTGCCCGATGCCATCCTGCCGGACGTCATCGAGTGGGACCAGCTTCGAACCGGAGAACGCCACGAGGGGATGTACGCCGGTGTCACGAAATTCTCCTGGAAGGTGGGAACCGGCGCCTGTTTTTTCGTCGTCGGACATTTTCTGCACATCATCGGTTACGATGGAAAATCCGAGCCGACGACCGAGGTGCTCAACGGACTGCGGCTCTTCTACGCAGCTTTCCCGGGACTGCTGTTGACACTCGCCATGATCGTGTTCAGCTTCTTTCCGATTACGGCCGAGTCTTTTCGAAAAATGGTCGCCGATCTCGAGAAACAGCGCACGTAGCCGCCTGACGACGAAAGACGCAAAGGATCGCGGTCGCAGCCCGTTGGGGCTGTCGGAGAACCACCCGTGGACGGGTGAATGGAGGCAAATTCCTCAATTCGCACGAGGTCAGGCCGCGGGATTCAACGTCCACGCAAGGGCGAAGCGCCCTCACCAGGTTTCGGCCGGTGCGACCGACCAGTCAATTGATTACGGAAGCGGCGTCACTGACAATGAACGCCGTGTGTGGTTGAAAGCGGCAGCACCGCGCAAGACAACGGTTCTTCGTAACGCGAGCCGATTGAAATGGAATCCCCGTCGGAGAGCATGAGCCATCGACGCCTGGCAGAGCGCTTCGCAAAGTTGTGCGAAGGGGGGGGAGAGCTTCCCGACGTCTTTGACTTTCTGCGGGCGCACGCCGACGCGGATGCGGCCGACAAGGCCGAGATCTGCGCGATCGACTTGTCGCATCGCTGGCGGTCGGGGACCGGCTTTCCGGTCGAGCGTTATCTCGAGCAACTCCCCGATGTCAGTCGCGACGAGCGGCTCAAGCTCAAGCTGATCGCCAGCGAGTTCCACTGCCTCCGCGATCTGGGGCTGGATCCGCAACTCGACGGACTATTGTCGCGATTTCCGGAGATGGGCGATTCGTTGCGCGCTTCGCTTTCGGACGAATCCCAGCAGGACAAAATCGACCTGCGGTTGCGATCCACGCTGGTCCTCAACGGCGCCGAGCCGCTGGAAACGGCCCCGTCGCGGCGTGAGTCGTTCCCATCGCCGCCGCTCGGAGAGCAGAAACCGTCGGCAACTGTGGACCGGATCGGCAGGTATCGACTCTTGCGGATTCTCGGCGACGGCGGATTCGGGCGGGTCTTTCTGGGGTATGACGACGAATTGTGCCGGTCGGTCGCAATCAAGGTTCCGCATCAGTCCCGCCTCTCCGACCCGGAGGACGTCGAAGCGTATTTCACCGAGGCGCGGATCCTGGCGAGCCTCGATCATCCCGCGATCGTGCCGATCTACGATTTCGGCCGGACGGACGACGGGCGCTGCTTCGCCGTTTCGAAATACATCGAAGGGAGCGATCTGGCGACGAAGATCAAGCGGGCCCAACTCACGTACGCCGCGAGCGCTGAGCTGTTGGCGATCGTGGCCGAGGGGCTGCACTATGCCCATCTGCGGGGAATCGTCCACCGCGACATCAAACCGGCCAATATCCTGATCGATGCCCACGATCGCCCGTACATCGCCGATTTTGGAATCGCCCTGCAGGAAGAAGACTTCGGAAAGGATCGACCGACGGCGGGGACCCCGGCGTACATGAGCCCCGAGCAGGTCCGCGGAGAAGGACACCTGGTCGACGGCCGGTCGGACATTTTCAGCCTCGGAGTCGTGTTGTATGAGCTGCTGACCGGCCGGCGGCTGTTCGGACGGGCGCGGGTCGAGCGGATGAACCCCATCGAGCCGCGCCCCCCGCGCCAGATCGACGATTCGATTCCTGTGGAACTCGAGCGGATCTGCCTGAAGGCGATCGCCGAACGCGTTT
>JAGVKR010000310.1 GCA_020050375.1 Planctomycetales bacterium | reverse complement strand
TGAACATTGACGTCGTGAGAAGCGCCCGAGAACCAGATCCGACCATCGGCGGCTCGGCCGACGGCGCCCCAGATTGCGGCTGCCCCGGGGTAGTCAGGAACCTCGATTGCTCTCGAGACTGGTGGGTGCAGATCCGGAAACACCGGCTCTGGAGTGAAGTGTGCCCCGGCGAAGGTGGCCCAGTTGTCGGACGTCGCCGCGACCGGCGAATCGTTCGTGGTGTTCAAGTTCCAATGCCAGATCCACGCCCCGCAACCGACGCTCGTCAACACGGCGACACCCATCAGGATCCACGCAGCGTGCGATCGTCGCTTCGGAGCTTTCGGAGCGGCCCCGAGACAGGCCACAAGATCGGAGCGACTTCGGATACGGGGGGAAGGAGGCATGCAGACACGCTTCGGGTGAGCCTGGGTGTTCGAGTGTTGGTCAATTATATAATGTTTTCTGATGACACCAGGCAGTCACAACCTCAGGCCGGATAACCGGCATTCGATTAGCGAAAAATAATAAAATGAACAAGAGGTGATGACTGCGATGAATGAGCAGTCGGGAGTGAGTTGCTTGAGAAGCGCAAGTATAAATGGTCTTTGATGATAGCGTCTGACGAACGAGTGTTGCGGCTTGCACGCGCTCGCGTTTGACCAGGCCATTGCGCGAAAAATCGCCCGATAAACCGTGTTCATTCCGCAAGTCTACGCCCTTGACCCTGTCGAATTCGTGACGTAAAATCAGTTGAAGTAGTGGGTTCCACTACACGATCGATTTGGAGTCCGGTGGTCGCGTGACTCTGGCGACAGCGAGCTGCTGCTCACTGGGCGCGCTTCACAGAGTTCCGAACGCTGTTGGAGAGCAGTAGGACATGTTAGTTCTTTCGCGCAAGAAGAACGAAAGCATCGTGATCGATGACACGATCGTCATCACGGTGGTGGAGATTCGGGGAGATAAGGTGCGCTTGGGCATCCAGGCCCCTAAGGAGATCCCCGTCCACCGCAGTGAGGTTCATGCCGCCATTCACAGTGAACAGGCTCGCCAGGAACCGCCTGCGGTTTCTTCGGCAGAGTCGTGAACGGCTGCGGGTCTTGTTGTTTGTGACGTGTTTCGTTTCTCGAACTTTTTGGAGCCAGCCGGTCAACGCGAACGATTGAGCACTCGCGTAGTATGGGCACGCGCGTCCTGCGAAATCCTATTCGGCACGATCAGTCATCAATAACACTCCCCGCCAAGTCTGGTGGGGAGTTTTTTCATGGACCTTTCGGACTGACACCAGACTCTCAACGAAGTCCCCGGCGGAGCACGCCATGACGGATCGAAGTCAAGCTGGATGGAGTTGGGTATTTCTCGCCCTGCTGTGGCTGGTGCCGCCGTCTCCATCGTTTGCCGATTCGCCAGTCCCCGAAGCTCGGGTTCCTGAAGCTCAGGTCCCCGCAGCTAAAATCACAGTGCGGCAGTTGACGTCCGGGCCGAAGCATCATTTCTTCGGCTACATCGGTCACGCGCGAACCATTCCCTGGAACGCCGACGGGCGCTATATTCTCGCACTGCGAACCCCATTTCAGGAGCGAATGCCGGGCCCGGAGGATGCGGCGGAGATTCTCCTGCTCGATACGCGCGAGAACGACGCTCCCCGCGTCGTCGATCGCACCCGCGCCTGGAATTTCCAGCAGGGGACGATGATGTATTGGAATCCCCGGGCGGCGGACACGCAGTTTTTTTTCAACGACCGCGATCCGCAAACGAACCGAATCTTTACGGTCTGTTACGATCTTTCGGCGGAGCCCGCCCGTCGCCGGCGCGAGTACCGTTTTGACGGGGTGGCAGTCGCCAATAGCGGAGTCGCGCCGACGGGTGGTCGATTCGCTGCCATCAACTATGCCCGATTGGCGCGTCTGCGGCCGGTCACTGGTTATCCGGCGACCGCCGACGCGACCGACGGTGTCAACTCGCCGGCCGACGACGGAGTCTTCGTCGTCGATGTCGAAAGCGGAGTCCGACGACTCCTCGTTTCCTTTCGCCAGCTCGCCGACGTCATTCGCAGGGTGCGTCCCGACGTCGACGATCGACCGCTGTTCATCAACCACACGCTGTGGAGCCCCGACGGCGAGCGGTTGTTCTTTTTCTGTCGCGGAGATTTCGACGACAAATCGAAACGGCTCGACCTTCCCTTTGTCGTTCAATCCGACGGCAGCGGCCTGACTCTGCTCAAAGACCATTTCGGCGGACATCCGGAATGGCTCGATCCGCGATCGATGATCGGCCGCTCAGAGAAGCGACAGAAAGTTTACGACATCGAAAGGCAGGCATTCGTCCGCACGCTGGGGGACGTCGACACGTTTTCCGATCCGGAAGGCGACATCGCCCTTTCGCCCGGCGGCCGCTGGCTCGTGAACGGCTCCAGCAAGGGGGCTGAAAATCGATTCACGTTTTATCGACTTGCCGATGGCAAGACGCTCCGCGCCGGGCCGCTCGATCGCGGACGCTGGACGTCGGGCGAGCTGCGAATCGACGCCGCCCCCTGTTGGAATCGTGACGGAACGGCCGTTCTGACGGCTGCCGTCGCGAACGACGAATCCCGCACGCGGCAGCTCTTTCTGCTCGAGCTGCCCGACCGGGAAGTATCGGCGCGCCCCGCCGTCGAAAGCACCCCGAACGGTGTGATCGCCACGGAGGGACAGCGAACGTACGAGCCGCTCGATCTGGCGGCGTTTCAGGATGGCATCAAGCACTGGCACGACCAGTTCGGCCGCGATCGCAACGATCGGCGTTACGAACCACGACAAATCGTGGAGATCGCCAACAACTTGCTCGCGTATCAAAATCCCGATGGGGGGTGGCCGAAGAACATCGACTGGCTGCTGACAGCCGACCCGGCCGAGATCAGGCAAGTGATCGGCGAACGTCGCTTGCGGAGCACGGTCGACAACCGCAATACGTACTCACAAATCGAATATCTGTTCCGGGTCGATCGCGCCACCGGAGCGGAGAGATATCGACAGGCCGCCGAGCGGGGGCTGGACTACATCTTAAAGGAACAGCGGCCGACCGG
>JAGVKR010000526.1 GCA_020050375.1 Planctomycetales bacterium | reverse complement strand
TTGGACCAATTGCGAACGCTGATCGTCAGCGATTCGAAGCTCGAAGATGCCGATCTGGCCAGAGTCGCCGCGTTCAAGAAACTCGCGCGGCTCGATCTCAACGGCGCGCGGATTTCGGACGCCGCGCTCGCCCATCTGGCCGACCTGGTCGATCTCGAAGAATTGAACCTGACGGGAACGTCTGTCGGCGACGCCGGTTTGCTGCATCTGAAACGGCTGACACGCCTCCGCAAACTCTCCGTCGCCGGTTCCTCGATCACACTCGGCGGCATCGTTCACCTCTTCACGAGTGAACAAAGGCGACTGCTCACCGACGCCCTTGTGGCGATCGGGGCCGCCAGCGTCGACGATCAGGGACACGTTGTTGCCATCGATGTCGCCGGCACGCAATTCGGTGACGCCGAGATGAAGCTTCTGAAAAATCTCCCCGCGCTCAAACAATTGCATCTCACGGCCACGCGCGTGACCGATGCGGGGATGCCGTATCTCAAGGGGCTGCCGCACCTGGAGCGGCTGTTCGTCGCGAAGTGCCCGATCACCGATGCCGGGCTCGCCCACGTCGCCCACCTGCCGGAGCTCCGCGTGCTGAACATCTATGGCACGCAGATCACCAGTGCCGGGCTGGATCATCTTGCGGGGCTCAAGAACCTCCGGCACCTGTTGATCACCGATCTGAAGCTGAAAACGTCGGCCGTCGAGCAGCTAAAGAAAACACTCCCCGAGCTGAAAGTCTCGGATTACACGGCGGAATGATTGGCGTTTCGCTCCGGCTTTGTTCCGCCGCCGACTTCGGGATAGAATCCCCAATTGCTGTTTTCGAGGATCATCGTCGCTGTTGGTATCGATCTGTCAGACGGCTACCGAACGTTCACTCCCCCACACACCCCGACGAGCCCGCTCATGTCTCACGAAACCACTCGCCGCCAGTTCCTGCAACAATCGACTGAGGCCGCTGCCATCCTCGGCGCGGCGACTGCACTCGGCGGCGTGCACGCCTTTGGCGCGGCGGCGCCGGCGAAGGTCCGCGTCGCGATCATTGGCTGCGGTGGAATCATGACGAGCCACGTGAAGGGGCTTGTCGGCCGCAACGAAGCGGTGTCCATCGCCTGGTTGTGCGACGTCGATCCGAAGCAGATCGACCGGATGGACGCCTTCGTGACCCGCGATTTCCAGTCGGCTCCCCCCAAGCGAACGGCCCACTACGAGGACATTCTCGCCGATAAAGATGTCGACGCCTGCATCATCGCCACGCCGCATCACTGGCACGCCCCGATCGCCCTGCCGGCGATGGAGGCGGGGAAAGACGTCTACATCGAGAAGCCGATTTCGCACGTCTACAACGAAGGGCCGCTCATCATCGCCGCGGCGAAAAAACACAGCCGCGTCGTCCAGCAGGGGAGCCAGATGCGCAGCAGCCCCGTCACCGAGAAGGCGGCCAAGCTGCTCAAAGAGGGGCTGATCGGCGAGGTGAAAGTCGCCCGCGCCTGGACGGCCGAGACGCGCACCGTCGAGAAGCCGCTTCCCGACGGCAATCCGCCGGCCGGCGTCGATTACGACCGCTGGCTCGGCCCGGCGCCTTCGCGCTCCTTCAACCCGCACCGGTTCCACGGCACCTGGCGAATGTTCCAGGATTACGGCAACGGAGAAATCGGGGACGACGGCATTCACGACCTCGACATGGCCACCTGGGGACTCGGAATCGACACGATGCCCAGGCAGATCACCGCCCGCGGCGGACGCATGCTCCTCGACGGCCACGCCAGCGAGTACCCGGACAGCATGAACGTGACCTACGAATACCCCGACGGACGGCTCCTCGTCTACGAGAACTATCCGTTCACGGCCTATGGAATTCACGGCTTCGACAACGGCAATGTGTTCTACGGCACCACTGGCTATATGATCTTCTCGCGCCGCGGAGCGTTCAGCACGTTCATCGGTCCGAAAAGCACTCCGGGCCCGACCGAAGGGAAAGAGCTGCGCGGCAAAACGGGCTACCCCGAGCACATGGCCAACTTCCTCGACGCCGTCCGCAATCGCACGCCCACCCGCGCCAATCCCGAAGTCGCCCACCGCAGTTGCGCGCTGGTCCATCTCGGCGAGATCGCCTTCCGCACGCGCGGCCGTCTCGACTTCGATCCGAAGGCCGAACGCTTCGTCGACTGCGAAGAAGCCAACCGCCTCCTCACCAAACAGTATCGCAAACCCTTCGGCCTGCCGGAGAACGCGTGACCTGACGATTCGAATAGAAGAAGAGGAACCACGAAAAACACTAAAGACCCAGCGCGGCCTCGCATTGCTCAGCCGCAACCAAGACACCACTCAGGACCACGGAATACACGGAAAAAGAGGGCGGACGAGCGAACAGATCGTACTCGTCATTTTCCTGTATTTCTTCCGTGTCTTCGGTGTCTTCCGTGGTCAGTCCACTGTCGCTGATCGAAATCTTCGCGCCCTGCGCAGATTCGTGATGGTAGTAGCACGAAAAAAGAGCATGCAGAGGACGGAAAGCAGGATTCAGGGAACCTCGGGGCAAGCGACTCGAAATCATCCCTTTTCGTTTATTTCGTGTTTTTCGTGGTTAAAACTTATTGTGATTTTGGCAACACAAATTAGAGATGTGGAGGGCTGCTCGATGGCTGGCAATCGAATCGACGAACGGGACTGGTCGGCTTTGACGCAAGGCGAGCGGATCCGCCAGATTGAGGTCGAAGGCTACCTCGTGCTGCCCGATTTGCTTTCCGCCGATCACATCGCGCGGCTGAAAGCCGAAACGGCCCGGCTCGACACGTTTGCGGTCGATTACAGCGTGCACCAGCAGGTCCGTCCGCACGTGCAGTTCCGTGGTGGCGAAATCACGCAACTCGCCGCCCATGCTCCGACCATTGCCTTTCTCCGTGAGCTGTTCGGCGACGAAGTCATCCTCATGAGCTATCACTACGCCCGATCGGAGCCGGGGCATCCCGGCATCAGCCTGCACGCCGACGGGCAGCCCTACGGATCGGAAATCTTCGGATTCGAGGGAAGCTGCCCGTGGCTCGTGCGGGTGCTTTACTACCTCGACGATCTGACGCGCGAGGTGTCGCCGTTTCGCGTCGTGCCCAGATCGCACCTGAGCATGCACGCCGACGCAAACCCGTACCTGCGCTACGAATCACACCCGGAAGAAGTCATGGTGCCGGCGCGGGCCGGCTCGGCCGTGCTGATCAACCATCGCGTCTTCCACGGCAATTTCCCGAACGTCGGCCAGCACGCCCGCGAGCTGTTGGCGATCGGATATCGCCCCGGCTGGGCCGGGCCGATCGCCGAAGTGAAAACCTGGGACGCCGACGAAGTGGCGAAGCTGGGCCCAGACGTGCGAGCGTTGTTCGCCGATCCCAATACGCGGCACTGGAACTTCCACGGCGGAAACAAACCCGCCCAGATGCCCCGCGTCGCCCCCGGCATGTCCCCCGGCCGCTGGGAGCGAAAGTGAAACCGGGATCGAGGCGACGACCATGCCGAGTTCGTGCACAAGTTTCATCCCAATGACGATCCCCCAGGAGCCATTCATGTCCGAACCTTTTTGCCGTCGGCCCGAACGTCGAGATCGCACCGCCGGTTTCCGCCGGGCGTTGAAACGCGGGTCTGTCGGTTGCCTGCTGACGCTGTCGCTCGCCGGCGTGCTGCGTGCCGATGATTGGCCGCAGTTCCGCGGGCCGAATTGCAGCGGGGTCTCGCGTTCGACCAAGCCGCTCGTCGCC
>JAGVKR010000709.1 GCA_020050375.1 Planctomycetales bacterium | reverse complement strand
CCTTCCAGCATTTCGGCATAGCGCCGCGCCTGGGCGTCGCCCTTTGCGACGACCAGGTAGTGCCGCGAGCTGGCGACGTCGAAAGGCCGGCTGAACTCGCGCCGCAACTGGTCTTTCATGATCGAGGAATTCCATCCGTGGAACTGCGGTGAGACTTGTCGCGACTGGGAGACCTCGCTCGCCTTGTAGACGTTCAATCGGCCGTCCTGACCCACGAGCCACCATCCGCCGCCCGTCTGCGCGATCACCTTGCCTTCGACCTTCTTTTCACCGACCTTAAGCTCGATCAATGGCGAGGGGGGCGCCCCGACGACCCTGGCGGCGAGCGCGGAAAGGATCAGTGTCAGCAGCGAAATGCGGATCGACAACATGGTGGCGATTTTCAACGAGGGATCGGGGTCTGGTCTTTTTTCCGGCCAACTGACCTTCTCCGACAGACTTGAGGAACCTGCCGGAAAATGGACCTGACCCCCTCGCGCGAGTCGGCGTCAGTTGTTGTGAAGGGGACGGGTCCATTTTTCGTCGCTTGGTTGTTGGAGGCGGCGTACGTGAACGGTCGTCGATAACAGGTCGGGCGAAAAATAGACCAGTCCCCGGCCGCGGTCTCCAATTGAAATATAGGTCGCGCCAGGCATAGACTGAGGTAGACGGGGCTTTCTCTGCTCCGAACAGGGAGAGTGCGGATGAGCAACGGGCGCAGAACGGCGATCGCCGCAACAGCCTTAGCGATTGTGCTGATGGCAACGATTGCGCCGTGCAGATCGGAGCGGGATCCGCCGCGCACTGCCAAGCTCGAAGCGGAAGTCCGCCATTTGCTGGTCGAACTCGAAGCGCCGACACGCGCCGCGCGGAGCGCGGCGACGAAACGGCTGCTCGATCTCGGCCCCCAGGTGCTGCCTTACCTCCCTCCGCCGGAGTTGTTATCGAGCGTTTCGGTACGCGAATCGGTCGACCGGGTCCGGCATGAGCTTGAACGGCGCCAGGCCCAGGCCTCGACGCAAGCTTCACTGGTCACGCTCACCGGCACGAGGCCATTGGCTGACTGGCTGGCCGAGATTTCGCTTCAGACCGGCAACAACCTCGATCGTCTGGGTTTGCCGGCTGCTCTGCAGGAAATGCCGTTGACGTTCGAAAGCGCAACACACGAATTCTGGCCGCTGCTCGACGACCTGGCGTCGCGCGGCGGATTCACCTTTGATGCGAGCAGCCCCGCCCGCGGGCTTAAGCTGCAATCCCGGTCGACTGAAGCCGGGAATTTGCCCGAGGTCGTCGGTTACGCGGGACCATTTCGGGTCTCTGCCCATCCCTTTGCGATCGTTCCAATCGGCGAGGGGCAAGAGCCAGCGGATGCCATCGGCCGCAAACGCCTGGCCCGGATTGCCCTTTCCGTTCAACCGGAACCACGGCTGCGGCCTCTATTTTTGCAGTATGCAACGGCCGATATAGCTGCGGCAGCCAAAGGAGCGGGAAAGCTGCTCCCCTTCAGTCCCGATGCCAGTTACGAACTGGCCGCCGGCGAGCCGGGGGGCAAATCGAGCATGCAACTCGACTACGTGCTCCCCCAGGGTGAGTTGCCGGCCGCGATCGACCTTCAGGGACAATTTCGCGCAACGGTCGCCGCCGGCAGCGCGGTCCTCCGGTTCGACAACGTGTCGAAACGGGCCGACGGCAAGCGAATCGGCGTCGATCGCCGTCGCGGCGGGGTGACCGTCACGCTGGCGCGCGTGCGCCGCGACGAGAGTCGGGGCAAGTCGGCAGAGCTGCGAGTGCAAATCAATGTCGCCTACGACAGCGGCGGTCCGGCGTTCGAGTCACATCACACATGGATGCTGCACAACGAAGTCTTTCTCGAAACCTCAGCCGGCACACGCCTGGCCGTCAATGGCGGGTTCGAGACGACGCTGGAGGCCGACGGCGCCGTGGGGATGGAATATCGCTTCGTCGGTCTGCCCGATCCGCTGCCCGATTACGCCTTCGTCTACATCGCTCCGACGCTGATCGTTGATGTTCCGGTGAAGTTTACCCTAGAATCCATTCCGATCAAACCTGTCAGCAAGCGCCGTTGAACCTGGTCTCGCGAAGAGACAAGTCCGACGAATGGTCTTCCCGGCTCGGGGCGGTCGGGTGTTGCGGCGTTGATTCTTTGTCATTGTCTCGTCTTTGACTTCCGGAGTGAACGATATGAATGCGCGTGAAGCAATTCGACTGGGGCTCAGCCATGCCGATCTGATTTCGAAGTCCTATCTCGGCGATTTGAGCGACGCCGATCTGCTGGTGCGGCCGGTTCCGGGAGCCAATCACATCGCCTGGCAGCTCGGGCACCTGTTGAATTCGGAGCACCAGATGATCGAATCGGTCTGGCCCGGAACGATGCCTGCCTTGCCCGAGGGGTTCGCCGCGAAATACACGCCTGAATCGTCGAAGTTCGATTCGCCAGGTGCGTTTCACTCGAAGGAGGCGTATCTCAAAGCCTACGAACAGCAGCGGGCGGGGACGCTCAAGGCGCTCGAAAAGGTCTCCGAGGCCGACCTCGACAAACCCGCGCCCGAACAAATGCGCGCTTATGCGCCGACCTACGGCGACGTGCTGGCCCTGCAGGGCTCGCACTGGCTGATGCACGCCGGCCAATGGGCCATCGTGCGGCGGAAGCTGGGGATGAAGCCGTTGTTTTAGCGGGTGACCGGAACGTACAGAGCGTGTGAACGAATCAAATTGCCTGGAGAGCGGTCACAACAGGTAGTTGCGAATGATGCAAGCCAACTTCAAGATGATTCCCGGGCAGAGCGAGCTCGACCGCATCGAGCGCGATCTGAGATTCCATCCGGCCGTCAATCCGAGTCCGAACGTTCTG
>JAGVKR010000395.1 GCA_020050375.1 Planctomycetales bacterium | reverse complement strand
CGGGAAATGCGGCAGCCGGCTGACCGCGCGGAGTGTCGGCATGTGTGTCGCCCGCCGGAGAGATGTCGACGCCGGTGAGACCTTAAGCCGGAGAGTGAGATTTCCTCTGCCAGACGCCGTCGCTCGCAGCAACGACCGACTTACTGACTCCGATTCCATGACAGGTGTTTTCATGCGCCGTTTGACCGCTGGCCTGCTGCTGTTCGCGTCCTGCCTGTTTGGGGCGAGCGGCACAGTGCACGCCCAGGTGTTGATCTGGAGTCTCCCCAAGGACGACGGCGCCTGGGTGCGGTTCGAGGGAACGTACAAGCAGACGCAAAGCCGACCGGAATCGAATACCGGCGACGAGACGTTCGAATGGCGGACCGAGCTGATGATCAGCTCGGTGGGGCGCGTGAATGCGCCCTTCGAGGGAACCGAGACGCCGTGCCGCTGGGTCGAGTTCAAGACCGTCACCAAGGCCAACGATCTCGAAAAGCAACCGGGGCCGGGGGGAGTCTACTGGTACAAGGTTTTGATCCCGGAGAGCCGCGTGATCGGGAAGTCGGTCGACGGCGAGGGGATCCCCGTGACGTTTCTGCCGATCGTGAAGGGCTATCGCAAAGTCGGAGCCCGCGACGTCGAAACGGTTTCGGAACGAGCCCTGGCAGTCTATCCCACGATTGCTCCCGTCACACACTACTCGAATCTGAAGGAAGATCCGGAAGAAGCGAAAGAGCTTCCGCTTCCCCCTATGGTCGCAGGCGGTCCGATCGCCGTCAAAGTCTTCAAAGGCTCGCGAGTCTTTCAAGACAACCTGTCGCGCTCCACGAACGCCGGCGCGCTGTGGCTGAGCGATGCCGTCCCCTTCGGGCTCGCGAAGTTCCAGGTCACGCAGACGCGCGAAGTGAAAGGGCTGACCGCCTCGGTCGACGAGTTCCGCCGAAAATCGCTCGTCGAAGTCATCGTTTCGGCGGTGGCGACAGGCAAAGACGCCAAGAGCGAGCTGCCCGAAAGCAATTGATCGCGAGGCTGTGCGGTTCACGGACCGCCGGGCGCGTTCAGCTTCTCGGCGATGTAGCGGCGGACTTGTGCCGCGGTGCTCAGCTTGAGAATTTCGGCCCCGATCCCTTCCATCGACCGGACGGAGAGGTGCGTCAGCGCGTTCACGACCGCGCGGTAGCTTCCGCGAGAAACGCTCAATCGCCTGAGACCCAAGGCCAGGAGCAGACTGGTCAGCTTCGGGTCGCCGGCCAGCTCGCCGCAGATCGTGACCGGCTTCAACTGCCTGTCACAGGCAGCGACGACGTGCGCGAGCAACCGCAACACGGCCGGCTGCAACGGGTCGTGATAGCGCTCGACAAATTCGTCGTCGCGATCGGCTGCCAGCAGGTACTGCGTCAGGTCGTTGAGGCCCACCGAGACCGAATCGACATGCGGCAGAATCACGTCGATCATAAACGCCGCCGCGGGGACTTCGATCATCGCCCCCAGCTTGAAGGGGAGTTGCTCGCGCGTCGTGCAGCCGACGATCCGGCACAGCTTGTCGGTCGTGGCTTCGAGCGTATCGAGCGAGTCGAGCATCGGGACGAGGACGACGATCCGCCGTTCGCGCCCCAGTCGCGCGAGGGCCTTCACCTGCGGCTTCAAAATGTCCTCTCGCTGGAGCAGTAGCCGAATGCCGCGCAGACCGAGGCTGGGGTTGCGGTTGATGGGAATGTCGGCGTAGGGGGGGCATTTTTCGGCCCCGAAATCGACGAGGCGGATCGACAGCTCGGTCTCTCCCAGCGAATCGGCGACCTGCCGGTAGATGCCGTAGCCCTCCTCTTCCGAGGGCCACCAGGTGCGGTCCATATAGGGAAACTCGGTGCGAAACAGTCCCACGCCATCGGCCCCCAGTTGCGACACCCCCTCGGCCTCCAGCGCATCGCTGATATTGAGGAGCAGCCGCACGCGGACGCCGTCGAGCGTGACCGGCGCGTGGGGCATGACCTCTTCTTCCGAGACTTCGGCGGTCTGGCGGACGAGGATCTCCTGATAGGCGGCCTGTTCCTGCGGCGTGGGAGCGAAGATCACGTGCCCTTCGCCCGCATCGACGATCGTTTCCGTCCCGTTCGGAATGAGATCGCAGACCGACGGAATGCCGGTGACAAGGGGGATCCCCAGGCCCCGCGCCAGAATCGCCGTGTGCGACTTCGAGCCGCACGTTTCGGTGACGACCGCCACGATCCCCTGGTGCGCGTAGCGGACCAGTTGCGACGGCGTGAGCGAGGGGGCGACGATCACGGCCCCCTGGTCGGGCTCGGCTTCCGACTGCGGCGCGTCGGAGAGGCAGCGGACCAGTCGCCGCCCGATATCGAGGATGTCGGCCGCCTTGTCCTGCACGAGAGGGACGGAGCTGGCCAGGAAATCGGCATACAGGCTGCTTGCGACGCGCGACACGGCCGCTTCAGCCGACTGGCCGTTGTCGCGGATCTCCCGTTCGATCCGCCCGACGAATTGCGGATCGCGAAGCAGCCCCGCGTGCGATTCGAAAATGGCCACGTCGCTGGACTGCACGCGACCGGCCAACTGCCGCTGCACGCG
>JAGVKR010000237.1 GCA_020050375.1 Planctomycetales bacterium | reverse complement strand
TCGTCTGGTCGACTTCTTTCCGCAGCCGCTGGGTGCGGATTCGCATCGCATCGCGGTAGGAACCCGTCAGGTCCGATTCTTTGACCGTGCCGACATCGGCGCCGGGGCGGACTTCGGCGGGCGCGGGGGGTTCCGGCGGCTGCAAACCTGCCAGCCGCGTCTGGATCGATTTCACGCGTTGCGTGGCGTTGAGGATCGTGTCGGCTTCGACGTTGGCAGGATCGGCATCGCGAACGGCCCAGGCAATCTGCTCGGCCTGCTTCAAATTGCGGGCGGCGACGGCCTGTTGACCGAGGAGCACGAGCTGACCAACCTGGTCTTCATACTCCTGACGGGCGATGTCCAGGAGCTCGCTACCGGCCATCGAGACGCACCATCCATCGGTCCGCTCGGCCATGCTCCACAAGCCCGCCAGGAACGTGTTGCCGGGTTGAGCGGCAGCGGGCTTGATCGTCCAGCTCAGCTTGCGGGCGTCGCCCGAAGCCGCGACGTGAAGCGTTTCCGCCACCGGGCCTTTGCCCAGGACGACTGTGTCGCGGTCGGCTCGAATCGGGGGGACGGCGTGCGGCAGAAGGTTTTCAACCGCCGGCGTGATGTCGAGCTGATCGGCATAGAACACCGGTGCGTCGGCGGCCTGTGCCAGCTTGCGTCCCAGTTTTTCGGCCGAGAGAACCCGATCATCGATCGCTTCGTCGATCAGGACCACGCCGCCGGTGTGCGTCGCGAGCAACCCCAGCACCTGCAAGTCGGTGCGCGGGCCGACAGCGTAACTGTGGACGGGAACGCGCTGCCGACGCAGCTTCGTCACCAGCTCGCTCATCTCGTCAACGCTGACCAGCCGCCCGGTGCTCATGCCGTCGCCGATGTAGATGATCGAGCGGTCTCTGTCATCGGTGAACGATTCGAGGCTCGCCGTCAGGGCCGGAGCCAGGCTGGTCGCGCCCAGCGGGACGCGGCGACGCAATTGCTTGAGGGCTGCACGAGTTTCCGAATCATTTGCGGCATAGAACCCATCCGACAACGCTTTGACTTCCACGTCGACCGCCATCAGCTTGACGCGATCGCCGGCCGGCATCGCCGACAGGCACGCGTCCAGGACGCTCAGGGCCTGCTCGCGATGAGCGCCGGTCTGGCTGGCGGAGGTGTCAACGAGCACGACGTGATCGTGAATAGCCGGAGCGCCCAGCTCGGAGGCGCGAAGCGACAGGGCGAAGAAGCTCTCGCCGCCGGCCACATCGTAGTGGATCAGGCTGCCGACCGGCTCACGATCGGTTGGCCGGCCCTCTCCCGCAAGGCTCCACAGACACAAGCTCCCGAACCCGAGAAGCACACTGGCACGAACGGCGAACTTGACGCGGGGAAGCATCTCGCGACTCCCTCCAGCACATGGAAACCTGGAAACTCGTTGACGCAAATATGGATCGGACGCCAGCCGTGAAAAAATTGGCGCGCGACACGGCCGGAGCGCCTGTATTGTATAATGAGTCTCGGTCCGGCATGAAGCGAAATCTTCCAAAATTTCCTATTTTCACGGGACAGCGGCCGAGTGCCGTTTTGCCTGCCGGACAACGGCGTCGTAGCGATGCGGTGGCGACGGATACGCACGTTAAGCCGAAATTCGGGGGTTCGTTCGACCTGAGCGGTCGCCGCGAAAAAACCGTGTGGAACGTGCTCCGTTCTACGAGTTCAATTTCCCCCGGCGATCCTCTCCCGACTGATTCGCCTGGGTGTACTCATTGGTCGCAACATCGAGGCCGGTCAACCACCCTCCCCCGCAGGCAAACGTGTCGATGCAAGTCCAGCCGGGAAGGACCAGCGGCTCTCCGGAGCGCTGGGGGGTGTGTCCGCAAATGACGCGTTTGCCCGAGGTGTGTGGCTGCTCGGCGCCGCTCAAATGCGTCCACCGCAGCCATTCGGGGAGCTGCTGCTCGAGGGGGAGATCCGCCTTCAGGTTGGCGTGGACGAACAGCTCGGTTTCGGTCTCCCAGTAGCTCTGGCCGGACTCGAGAAATTCGAGGTGTTCCTTGGGAATGCTCTGCGGCAGCCCGCCATACGACTGAACGGTTGCCATTCCCCCGAAGCGCAGCCAGTCTTCGGCCCCCTCGCCGTGGTCGAGGGCGTCGAGCATCATTTCCTCGTGATTGCCGAGAATCAGGATCAATCGGCACTGGCTTCGCAATGCGAGCAGCCGCTCGATGACCTGCCTCGAGCCCGGACCGCGATCCACGACGTCCCCCAGGACAACGACGGTGTCGTCGCCGGTGACGGAGAGCTTCGCGAGCAGGGTGTCGAGCGCGACGTCACAGCCGTGAATGTCGCCGATCGCCAGCGTACGAACGGACAAGAACCGCAACCTTTCTGCCAACGGAACCGGTCATGCCGATTGGAATGCGTGGAGTCAGTTTGCCGGATGAAGGATTGCAATGCGTTGCCGCAATCCAACAACCGGCTACGCGAAGTCTAGTACGGCCTGGGCGTCACGCGCCCCTGGACGCGGCCGGGCAACCCCATGATCCGCAGAAAACCCTCGGCGTCGGTCTGATTGTACGAACCTCCGGCTTCCATCGTGGCAATCGCTTCATCGTAAAGGCTGTTGGGGCTGGACCGGCTGACGGTCAGCAGGTTGCCCTTATAGAGTCCGAGAGTGACTTCGCCGGTCACCGGCCGTTGGGCGTCGCGGATGAACGCCAGCAATGCGTCCATTTTCGCGGCGTACCAGAAGCCGTAGTAGACCATCTCGGCGACTTCGGGGGCCAACCGGTCGCGGAGGTGCATGAGATCGCGATCAAGCGTGAGTTGCTCGAGCACGCGGTGGGCGGCATAGAGCGTCGTCATGCCGGGGGCCTCGTAGACCCCGCGGCTTTTCATCCCCACGAAGCGATTCTCGATCATATCGATCTGCCCGATGCCGTTTCGTCCGGCGATCGTATTGAGATCGGTGACCATTTCGAGGGCCGAGCGCGAGCGGCCGTTGAGCAATACGGGAACGCCCGCTTCGAACCCGATCGTCACCTTTTCGATCTTGTCGGGGGCCTTCTGTGG
>JAGVKR010000806.1 GCA_020050375.1 Planctomycetales bacterium | reverse complement strand
GTGCTCTTCCGATCTATGGGCGTGCAGCACGTACCGCTCGCCGCTCCGTTCGAGGGTCGCGTGCTTTCGCGACAGGTTGGCCAGCAGCGACACGTCAGCCGTTTTGTCGGCCGCCGGACCGCCGATCGTCACGGCGTCGCCCAGGCACACCAGGAAAACGCCGACGCGGTCGATCCACACGACGAATCGCTCGCCGTGCACTTCGGCCGCCGCTGTTCCAAGCACATAGTCCGACATGGCCAAGACACTCATACGTTCGCCGCGTTCGTTCTGACGTTGAGATTGTACATCGCACGCACAGGGATCGGCTATTTAGGGACCGGCAGATAGAGGATCGAGGATAGAAGATCGAAGATAGAGAACTGTCTGCCGTATCGTCCTCTATCCTCTATCTTCTATCCTCTATCTTCTATCCTCTCTCCTCAGTTCCCTCCCTACAGCGACTGGCGATCGGCGACCGACTTGTCTTCGTGAGACGCCGGCGCGGCTTCTTTGCCGAAGTACTCGTCGATCTGAGCCGACAGGTCTTCCGGGACCGGGCTGATCGCCTCGACGGGAATCAGGCCGACAAACTTGCCTTCGGTGTCGAGCACACGCTGGGCCACGTCGAGCTGCTTGTTGAGGTCGCCAATCAGCTTCTTGGCGCGGGCCAGTTGCGAATTGTCGATGTGGACGCTCGTCGCGGTCTGCACCGCCTGGATCGTCTTCATCCGGGCGTCGAGATTCTCGATTTGGACTTCGAGGTCGCGCTTGTCGCCGAGCATGTTGTCGAGCTTCTGCCGGGCGGCGGTCACCGACTTCTCGCGGGCCGCGAGAATCTGCCGCTTACTGCCCAGCGTTGATTCGGCGGTCTTGAACCGCTCGAAACGGCACGCCAGGTCGCGTTTCACGTCGTGAGACGTATACGTCCGGCTCGCGTATTGATAGGTCTGCTTGCCGAGGTCGACGTCCTTCCGCAGGGCCAGAATTTCAGCGCGCTGCTTGTTCAGTTCGCCATCGCAGCGGGCGATGTCGCGCTGCAGATGCTCGACGTTAACTTCCTCTTCGGCGATCACGTGCATGCACTTGCGGATGTCGGGGACGAGGTTCTCGACCATCTCGCGGGCCCGTTGAATCTCGAACTCGATCGGCACCTCGGCCTTGATCGCGTCGCGGGCCGAGCAGCCCAATGTTTTGACGTAGCTCACCGCATCCCGTCCGAAGACAAACGTGCTGAGCAGTGCCGCGGACGCCACACCAATAATCGCTTTCTTCAACAACATGATCGATGCTCCTCTTCGTAAAGCTGCGGAACGCGCCCCAAAAATGACCAGTGGAGCGGTCGCCACTCGACCTCCCCTGACCAGTCGTTCGCCAGGATGCGAAAAATCTTGAAAATAATTCAAGAAATCTTCCACGAAGAATCGCAGTCAGCCCCGGCAGGCTCCGCCGCGCCTCGAATTGTCGTCGACGGGCGAAAATGCCGGATCTTGTGAAATGCCCATGAGTTGTGGCGTCACCCTGGTTCGCATCTCGATTCGCCTCGCCGGGGCAATGGAGAAATCTTCGGCTCTCCCCTTTCGCCGGGTGCCGGGGTCAAAGCGGCGCCGTAGATCACGGGTCGCAGCATGTCGCCCGATCGAAGGAACGAAGGCCGGGCCGGAACGAGTTTGCGAGCGTGGCCCCGTCGCCGACTATTCGCCGACGGGGCCACGCTCGCGGATTGCGCCGGCCAGCCCCCGATTCGGATCAATTCAACGGACTGCCTTTCACGCGATCGATGGATTTGTCGCTTTGACCCCGGCACCCGTCAGATGCTTCGGGCAGAGCATGTCGTGCGCTCCTCTCTGCTTCGCCCCGCGAAGCCCCTCTTGACATCGTTTACAGTTGTAACTATTTACACTTGTCATCGAATCACGGAGGACTTTCGAGATGCCGCAGGTGTCGATTTCGGATGCGGAATGGCAGGTGATGAACGTCGTGTGGGAGGGACAGCCTCTCACGGCGCAGGAAATCGTCGCCAAGCTGGCGCAGGAGTCCGAATGGGCGCCGCCGACGATCAAGACGATGCTCCACCGCCTCGTCAAGAAACAGGTGCTCACCTACGAGTCGCAGGGGAACCGTTACGTCTATCGGTCGTTCGTCCGCCGCAGCGAGTGCATCCGTCAGGCCAGCCGGTCGTTTCTCGCGCGCGTCTTCGAGGGGGACCCGGCGCCGCTTGTGGCGCACTTTCTTCGCAGTTCCAAACTCTCGGCACAGGAAATCGCCGAGCTGAGAAAAATTCTCGATGAGCAGGAGGCTCAATCATGAACGAGTTGTTGTCGGTGTGGGACACGATTCACGGCGACTACCTGCGCGGGCTGGGAGAATTGGGGTTGATGTGGGCCACCGAAGCCGGCGAGGCCGCACTTCCCTTGGCCGTCGCCGTGCTGCTTGTCAATGTTATCTGTCGGCGCTGGTTATCGGCCGGACAGATGGGAGTGCTATGGTGTCTCGTGCTGGCGCGGCTCTTGCTGCCGACGGTGCCGGCGAGCCCGGTCAGTCTGCAGAACCTCGTGCCGGGCGCGACCCCTGTCCCCATCCAGAATATGACCACGACGTGCGTCGACGGACGCTGTGGCATCGACTTCGACTTCAACGCGCCGTACGCCTACGCCTCGGATCCCGCCTCGCAGCCCGCTTCGGGGCCGATCCTCCCCCATCCGACATCAATGCCGATCCCCGGAGTCGACTGGGAAGATTTCACAACGGCCATGATCGAGCTGGTGTGGCTGGCGGCCGCTGTCGGAATTCTTGCATGGACGTTCTTTGTTCACTGGCGCTTCTGCCAACGCGTCCGCCGGACTTCCGATTGTCGCGATCCGCGGTTGCTCAGCCTGTGGGATGCCTGTTGTCAGGCGGCGGGCATCCGTAATCGGCTGCCGATTGTCATCTTCGACGGCGTCCATCAGCCGGCTGTGATGGGGCTGTTCCGCCCCGAACTGCTGCTCCCTTCCGAATCGCTCGATCTCTCCGATGACGAGCTGCGGATGATCATGCTGCACGAGCTGGCGCACGTCCGCCGCTGGGACATCGCCGTCAATTGGGGGCTCGTCGCGCTGCGGGCCTTGCAGTGGTGGAACCCGATCTACTGGATTGCCGCGGCCCGCTTCCGCAGTCTGCGGGAACAGGCGTGCGACGCGTTCGTGGTTCG
>JAGVKR010000102.1 GCA_020050375.1 Planctomycetales bacterium | reverse complement strand
GTGTGCTCTTCCGATCTGTTTTCCGAGCGCGAACGCATCGGCCAGCACACGCAGACTCTCGCGCAGATGCACATCCATCTTTCCATAGCGCGCGTTGTCATCGTCCGTGCTCAACTCCGTCGGGTCGTCCACATCGTCCGGGGACGGGGCCGCCTTGATCCGGGGAGGGGGCGGGGGAGCGAGCAGGAACTCGCGGAACTTGAAGTCGTTCTGGGCCAGACGGGCCTTTTCCGCATCCATCTCCTTCTTGAAGGCATCGTCGACTTCCTTTTGGCGACGACGCTCCTCGAGATTGAGGGAAACCTGCTTCTGTTCCTGCTTGGATTTGAAGAAGTCGATCGACTTCCGCAGGTAGGAGAATTCCTCCAACTGCTGCTGGCGCGCCACGCTTGAATCACGCAGCGGGGACAGCACGGAGGGGGCCAGGGGTTTGCCGTCGAAAAAGCTCGAAGGAATCTCGTCCCAGACCAACGCGTGCGGCAGGTCTTTCTCTCCGATCGGCAGGTAGTCGTCGATCGAGGGGAGGGTGATGTCGGGGATGACACCCTTCAGCTGCGTGGACGATCCGCTCGGCAGGTAGAATTTCTGCACCGTGAATTTCGCCGCGCCGGTCTTGACCGGGGCGCGAGCGAGCGAGGGGATGACATTGCGCATCTCCACGACGGTCTGGACGGTGCCCTTGCCGTGGGTGGAGCTGTCTCCGACCACGACGGCGCGACCATAGTTCTGCAGCGCGCCAGCCACGATTTCGGAGGCGGAGGCACTGAAGCGCGAGACGAGCACGGCCAGCGGACCACTGTAGGCGATCCGAGGATCCTCGTCCTCGTCGACCTTGATTTCGCGGTAGTAGGATTGCACCTGCACCACCGGTCCACGCTGGATGAAGAGTCCCGTCAGATCGATAGCTTCGGAGAGCAGACCCCCGCCGTTGCGACGCAAGTCGAGCACGAGCCCTTTGATTCCGGCGGCCTGCATTTGCGCGATCAGTTTGGCGACGTCGCCGGTGGCGGACGTTTGCTCCGAGTCCGGGCCGCCGGCCGAGCCGTCCGGACCGTAAAAGGTGGGCAAGGTGATGACGCCGATGGGGGCGAGATTGCCCTCTGCGTCGGGCACCTCGAAGATGGCGCCGAAGGCTCGGGCCGAGTCGAGTTTCACCACGTCGCGGGTGAGCACCACTTCGCGCCGGACCGAGGAGTCGGTGGCATCGGCGGGCTGGATGGAGAGATGGACTTTGGTGCCCTTGCCGCCGCGGATGAGATCGACGATCTTGCGCAGCTTCATCCCGATGATTTCGACCGGCTCAGCGCCCACCTGACCGACCGAAATGATCTTGTCGTTCGGTTTGATCAGCTTGCTGATGTCCGCAGGGCCGCCAGGGACGATCTCCTTGACCACGCAGACGTCGTCCTCGAGCGAAAGCATCGCTCCGATGCCCACCAGCTGCAGGCGCATCTGGATATTGAAGTCCTCGTAGGTATCCGAGGAGAAATACGTCGAATGCGGATCGTAGAGACGGGCGAGGGTGCTGAGAAACATCTCGGCAAGGTCCAGCGACTCGATTTCGGCGACATTCTTCAGCATGCGTTCGTAGCGCTTGCGCACCTTCGTTTTGGCCGCATCGAGCGCGGCCGGATCTTCGGCGGCCTTCTTGCCAAGAAGTTCGCTGACGAGTTCAAACTTCAGACGGCGGCGCCAGAGTTCGTCGGCCGCTTCGGGGGTAGCCGGCCACTCAGCCTTGGACCGGTCGTAGGCATAGGTTTCGGTGGTCGATAGGTCGAACGGCTTCTGCAGCTCGTCGAAAATCCAGGTGATGCGGCTCCGCGTCCGCTCCTCGTAGCGCGTGAAGATCTCGTAGGCGTAGTCGATCTTTCCCAGCGTCGTGATGTTCCAGTAAAGCCGATCCGAAGGATTGGCTCCGAGGAACGCTTCCTTGTCACTGGCGAGGAAGAACAGCCGCTGGCCATCCAGCTCGCCCATGAAATCAGGAATGACGCTCGCGTAATCGCGCGGCTTGACGGAGTCCCGATTGTAATGGACCTCCTCGAGCAGACGGACGAAGTGCTTCACCTCATTGGTCAGCGTCGCCGGCGTGGAGAAACCACGGTCTCGCTGGGCCTCGGCGGACGACGGGACCCAAAAGGTGAGCAGACCGAGGAAGACGACAGCGGGGGCGAAGTGGCGCGTGGGGAGCGGGAATTTCATCTCGGAGGTGGGAAACGAGCGAGCTGGAAAAGTTTCAAGGCAGGCCTTCGATTTGCAGTTCCTGCCCGAAGCGCGGGCATGTGAGCAGATCGTCGGCCGAAAAATTCAGTTTTTACTCAGGAGATCACGCGCATCACCGAGAATCTGCCGCTCGGCCGCTGAGAGTGAGCCGAATCCATCGCTATTGATTTTGTCCAGGATTCGATCCACTTCGGCCCGCAGGTTCTCGCGGGAGGTCAGGTCGACTTTGAACACCGGAGCCGGGATCGCGGCTTCTTTTCTACGCTTGAACCACTTAGGCAGTTCAATCTCGGCCCGGCCATCGGGAGTCTGCCATTCGCGCGTATGCACATAACGGAAATACAGCCACCCCGCCGCCATGCCGCCGAGGTGGGCCGAGTGAGCCTGCGCCAGACCGAACGGCGAAGAGCGACCGAGGACCTCGAAGACGACGAAACCCACCATGTCCAAGCCCACGGCGAACAGTACCAAATACTTCGCCACGACGGTGATCGGAATAAAGAAGAGCAGCATGGTCAGGCGCTGGTTCGGGTGAATGCACCCATAGGTGACCAACAAGCCAGCCACACCGGCCGATGCCCCGATCACCTCTCCTCCAAATCGCCAGTTCGTCGCCGCCCACAGCACTCCACCGAGGAAAATCGAGCCGAACCAAAGCACCAAGAATCGTTTCGAACCCAACAGGGGCAGCAGTTCGCGACCCAGGAACCAAAGGCCCAGGCAATTGAACAGGAGATGCAGGAGGACCAGCCCCCCCATGTCGTGCAAGAGGCTGTAACTAAGCAGCGTCCAAATCCTGCCTTCCCGCAAGCCGTTGATGCTCAGCGCCAGGGCGCCATCCAGAGCCTGACCCGCCCGTTGGCCGAGCAGGTGATGAAAGACCAGCTGCACGGCAAAACCGGCGATCAACGCGGAGAGCAGCCAGACGAGCACGGAGGTCGTCCGCCGGCTATACTCATCCCGCATGTAGGACCGGTCAGAAAGCATTGTGATGATGTGAGCGTGTCACGGGAGCGGTCAAACTCAAGCGCGGTCCCGGGAAAGCCGAGAAAAAGTCGATGCCATGGGTGAAATTACGGTGGACGCTTCACCCCGGGTTCCCGGCGCGTCCGCGCCGACGACGAACCCTTCGGATCGGCTCCAGACCGAGGGACAGGGAAAAGGCGGCGGAGTTCAAAGGATTGCGCGCTCTCTCTTTCTTTCGACCGAACGAGCAGTTTCTGAGCCCAATTCAGCCGCTTTCGTTCCTGATTCGCCCGTTAAGTTCAGCTTCAATCGCGAGGGCGCTCCCTTGGGCGGCGGTTTAATCCGTTTGGTTTGAGGGATCCGATTGCCTCTCGGGCTTGACAGGCGTCGGGGGCGTGGGCTTCTGTGCCACAACACCATGGCGAATAAAGCAGACAAGTTTGACCACAACGCAGCCGGTAAGTTCTACGTCGATCAGCAATGCATCGACTGTGATCTTTGCCGTGAAACGGCTCCCGGTTTTTTCACCCGGCATGACGACGGCG
>JAGVKR010000084.1 GCA_020050375.1 Planctomycetales bacterium | reverse complement strand
CGGATACCAATTCGCCCTCAGCCCGCTTCTGGGGGGGCAGTGTCGGTTTCACCCCTCGTGCAGCCAGTATTTCATCCTGGCGGTCGAGAAATACGGCGTGATCTCGGGAAGCTGCCGCGGCGTCTGGCGCATCCTGCGGTGCCACCCGTTTCATCCGGGTGGATATGATCCGCCGTGACAGGTTGGGCCTGTCGAACGAAGTCGATCGACTACGACACTCGTTCTATGACACCTCGGAGTTCACCAAAGGCGCAGCGCACTGGATCGAGTTGCCTTCCTCAGGCAACCCCGGCGGGTCAGTTTGGTCGTTCGTCCACTGGCGAGCAGGGAAAATCGATGGCGTATCGCGAGATGAGGGATCCTCAGGCGTCAGAAGGCCGGCCGAGTTTGCACAGGTAATTACCCGCGTGGTTTTTCCTGGACCGGTCGGAAGGGAATTCGTCGTATTGCAGACGGCGCGCGTCAGGCATCTCTTGCACTCCCTCGCTCACGCTTCGGGTTATGATTTGACAGCGTTTCCGTGCGCGTTCGGCAACCATCGTCTTGACGACTTCTACGCGTTGGGGTATCAAGCCGCCGCGGGTCGCGCCAGCTTTCCGCGTTCGCGGTGCCACCCTACTGATCGCGAGGCGTTATGGATTACGCCGATTACGTCCGACAGATTTCGTTTCGCCTGCTCCAGCCGACGGCTCCGCGCCCGGCTGGATTTGGGGCGCTCAACAAGCTGGCCCGCAAGGCCGGTCTGCACCTCGAAATGTGGATGACGGTGCTCCCGGAGGAGCAGCCCTCCATGCAGCGCCGCCTGCGCCGCGTGTGTCGCCTGCGACGAAAATCGACGTTCGCGATCGGGGCGATCATCAACCGCGGCGTCGAGCAGTTGCCCCCCGGCCAGGTCTTCCTGAATCTCGGGGTGGGGGGCGGATTCCCGCTGCTGGCGGCGATGTCCGGGCACCGCGCGAAAGTCTGCATCGGGGTCGATCGCGTTGCCCAAAGGCCGTCGACTCGCGAGGCCTTCTTCCGGCGGTTCGAGCGCTGGAAGAGCCCGCGGCACGAGCTTTATGAAGAAGATTTTCGTCACTATCTGAACCGCGTGCATCAGGGGTCGATCGGCTATTGCGTCAGCGACAATATGCGGACCTATCAGGACCAGTTCGACGCGCTGCGACTGGCGGAGCCGTTTTTTGCCGACGGGGGGCTAGTTCTCGTCGACGACATCAACCGGGCCGAGATTCGCCAGGCGGCGGGCGACTTCCTGACGGCGAGCCCGTTCGAGTATCGCGTGCTGCTCGATATTCGAACCCCAAGGTCGGGGCACCCGACGTTTTGGAACGGGGTGCTGCTGCTGCAGCGCGGGGGCCGAAAGTCGCAGGTGGCGCTGCTCCCACACTTCGAGCGTCGCGTCGCCTGAAAGCCTGCCGGATTTCAGGTTTATGATGGCACGTCGGAACGCTCGATAGGCGAGCGCTTCACTTCGATCGCCGCGGCTTTTCACCGCTCGGGGAGACTTGCATCCCTCGACTCGGGCGCTATAATCACCCCTTGGAACAGGGCCCGTTTGCGGGTGTAACTCAGTGGTAGAGTACCACGTTGCCAACGTGGTTGTCGTGGGTTCGATCCCCATCACCCGCTTTTGATTTTTGAAAGGGCTTGTGTAATTTCGGGGGACGTGCGACGTTCGCGCCATCCGGGGCGTCGTCGCTTTCGGTTCACGCGGTCGAGTCCCGCGCGACGCCGCCGGGTTTTTCCCGCAGCGCTGCGTTCCCGTCCCCGCGCCCGATCCGCAACACGCCGGATCAACTGACAGGATTGCAAGAGACACCATGAGTGCCGACGAAAACGACCTTCCCGAATCGCCGAGCGAAGAAGCCGTAGGAACCGCTGTTGCCGAGGGCGCCGCAGAGGCGCCGTTCAAAATGTCGTTGTCGATCGACATCAAGAACGCCGGCCCCTGCAAAAAGCACGTCCGCGTGCAGGTGCCGCGCAGCGACATTGATCATTTCTTCAACGACGTCGTCAAAGAGCTTGTGACGAACGCGGCTGTTCCCGGTTTTCGGACGGGGCACGTGCCCCGCAGCCTGATCGTCAAGCGCTTCAAGAAAGAGGTCGAAGAGCAGGTCCGCCAGAAAGTGCTGACGCAGAGTCTGCAGCAACTGGGTGAGGACCATCAGCTCGACGCCATCAACGAGCCCGATCTCGATGTCGAAAGCCTCCTGCTTCCCGAAGAGGGAGATTTCAGCTACGAGTTCGACGTCGAAGTCCGGCCGGAGTTCGATCTCCCCAATTACGCCGGCCTCAAGGTGAAGCGCCCGGTCCGCAAGGTCACCGACGTCGATGTGCAGAATTACCTCGAGAAATACCTCGCGCAGTTCGGCCAGCTCGTGCCGCACGACGGCCCGGCGGAGTTGGGCGACTACGTGCTCGCCAATCTGAAATTCGAGACGAACGGCAAAGAGTTGAGCCATTCCGCCGACCGGCAGATTCGCATTCGCCCCGTATTGCGGTTCACCGATGCCGAAGTGACGGGGTTCGACAAGCTGATGACCGGCGTCAAGCCGGGCGAGACGCGCCACGCTGAAACGACGATCTCGGTCGAGGCATCGCAGCAGGAGCTGCGCGGCGAGCCGGTCCAGATCACCTTCGAGGTGACGGATGTCCAGAGGCTCCGTCTGCCCGAGTTGAACGCCGAGTTCCTGTCGCAGTTGTCGGTCGAAACCGAAGACGCGCTCCGCGACGAGATCCGCTCGATGCTCGAGCGTCAGGTGACATACGACCAGCGGCAGGCGACGCGCCGGCAGGTGCTCGAGCAGATCACGGCCTCAGCCGACTGGGATTTGCCCGAGTCGCTCGTGCGTCGACAGGTCGACAACGCCTTGCATCGCGAGTTGCTCGAAATGCAACAGGCCGGCTTCACCGACGACGAAATCCGGGCCCGGCAGAACGAGCTGATGCAGCAGCAGATCTCGACGACACGCCAGGCGCTCAAAGAGCATTTCGTGCTCGACAAGCTGGCCACTCAGGAAAAGCTGCAAGTCACGCCGCAGGATAAAGAAACCGAAATCGCCTACATGGCCATGCAGCGCGGCGAAAGCCCGCGCAAGATGCGGGCCCGGCTCGAGAAAACGGGACTGATCGAAAACCTCGAAGCCCAGATTCTCGAACGCAAGGCGGTCGACGTCGTCCTTGAAAAGGCCGAGTTTGTCGACGTCCCCGGCACGGCGTCACAGCCCGACGAGGTCGAGGCGCTTGACGTTTCGGTGTGCGCCCAGGAAGTCGTTCCGGCCCCGCAGCCGGGCGCGGGGTGACCGAAGAAGATTTCACCACTTGAGGGAGCATGATGTTTGACGCATTTTCGGGGCTCGTGTCTCCGCAAAACCAGCGGCCCCGTGATTATTCGCGGCAGCGGCAGATGGGGATCGGCGATCTGTTGCTCGAGAACCGCATCGTGTTCCTCGACGGACCGATTCACGACGCCAGCGCCAACCTGATCGTGATGAAGCTGTTGTTCCTGCAATCCGAGAATCGGCACCAGGACATTCACTTCTACGTCAACTCGCCGGGCGGTTCGGTCAGCTCGACCATGGCGATCTACGACACGATGCAGTTTCTCGACTGCCCGGTGGCGACCTACTGCGTGGGGCTGGCGGCCAGCGGCGGTGCGATCGTTCTCGCGGGGGGCGCCAAGGGAAAACGGTTCGCCCTCCCCAACTCGAAGATCATGATCCACCAGCCTTACGGTCAGGTGGGAGGCCAGGTTTCGGATATCGAGATCCAGGCCAAAGAGATCCTCGAAACCCGCGCGACGCTCAACGAAATTCTGGCGCGCCACACCGGCCAGCCGCTGGAAGTCATCGCCCGCGACACCGAACGCGACCGCTATCTGACCGCCGTCCAGGCCAAGGAGTACGGCCTCGTCGACGAGGTGCTGATCAAGCCCCCCAAGAAAGAAGACAAGTAGCTCCCCAGCGCCGCTGTCATTCGCCCCTCAGCCCGCCGGCAGCGCCCGGCGGGTCCGTCCGCGACAAACCATCGAGACCCACTATGTCGATTCTCGTTCCGTATGTGATCGAAAAGAGCGGCCGCGAAGAGCGGGCAATGGATATTTATTCGCGCCTGCTCAAAGACCGCATCATCTTCCTCGGCACGCAGGTCAACGACGTCGTCGCCAACGCGATCGTCGCCCAACTGCTGTTTTTGCAGTTCGAGGACGAGAAGGCCGACGTTCACATGTACGTCAACTCGCCGGGCGGCTCGATCACGGCCGGCATGGCGATCTACGACACGATGCAGTTCATCAAGTGCGACGTGGCGACGTATTGCATCGGGCAGGCGTCGAGCATGGGAGCCATTCTGCTGACGGCTGGCGCCCCGGGGAAACGCAACGCGCTGCCCCATGCCCGGATCATGATTCATCAGCCGCTGGCCGGCATGGAAGGGACCGCCACTGAGCTCGAAATTCACGCCAAGGAAGTGCTTCGCGTCAAGCAGCAGATGAACGAAATCCTGCTCAAGCACACCGGGCAGACGCTCACGAAAATCGAGCAGGACACCGATCGCGACAATTTCATGTCGCCCGAAGAGGCCAAGTCGTACGGCCTCATCGACAATATCCTCGAGCGGCTCCCCTCGTCTTTGATGCCACCGTCGAGCACGACGTAGGCTGCCCTGCGGGCAAGGCTTGAGGCTTGAGACCTGCGGCTTGAGGAAATGAGCCGGAGAGTCTGGCCCTCAAGTCTCGGGTCTCAAGCCTCAAGTCCGCAACTGCGAAGTCGCGCGCGGTCCTGTGGTCGGGCTTGCCTCTTTGAGGCAGAACCTGATACACCACCACGCCGGTTGTCCCCGCGATCGCGGATTGGTCCACGGCACCTTCTCTCCCCGATTCACGTTCATGCCCTTTCGTCGTCCAACATGGATGTTGGCGCTCTTGGCCATGCTGCCGGCCGGGTGCGCCGTGCGCGGCGACGTCGAAATGCTCGAGTCGGAATTGCGCCGGCACGAGCAAACGGAGCAGGAGATTGCCGCCGAGCTCAAAGCGGCTCGCGAAGAGCTGCGAGTGGCCCGCACCGACGCCGACACCCTTCGCGCTCAAATGAGCCAGCGCGGTCAGTTGGCCCTTGTTTCCGAGCAGGCGGAGGTCCTCTACAAGACCGAAGCGATCAAGTTCAACATGATGTTGACGAGCGGCGCGAACCGCGATGGCGAGCCGGGCGACGACGGAATCTCGGCGCTTCTGCAGCCGGTCGACGCGCACGGCGACCTGGTCAAGCTCGTGGGGGCCATCGACCTCGAGTTGCTCGATTTGAATCGCGAAGGCGAATCGCAGCGGGTGGGGCGCTGGCACTTCACGACCGACGAAGTTCGCGATCACTGGCACCGCGGGTTCCTGAGCGCCGGCTACCTGTTCCAGCTCGACTGGCAGACCGTGCCGACGTCATCGGAGCTGACTCTCCACGCGAAAATGGAGGCTCCCGACGGACGGAAGTTTGACACCACGACGCAGGTCAAAGTTGAGCCGGCCGGAGCCCCGGCGGCGCCCGTGGCGAGCGCCAAGCGATCGAAGAAAGTGCCGGCCGGCGGGGTCGTCCATGCCGGCCATTCGCAATCGGCTGCGACATCGAAACCAGCCCGGAAGCTGCGTCAACGAATGGCGGCGACGAAGAAACCGGCGTCAAAAGTCGACGACGCGAAAGCGCTCGACACCAGCGACAGTTTCACCGAAGAGACGATCCCGCATTTGCGCTGACGCGGTCGATCCCGGTCAGTGTGGGCGTCCCTGCAGCACGTGCGCCTGGGCCATCGCCGCCTCGGCCTCGGGGATCTTGCCGCACCGTTGGCAGATCACCGAGAGCTGTGTGAACGAGAACGGGTCGTTGGGCTCGAGCTCGGTGACGCGTGTGGCGTGGCGGATTGCATCGTCGAGTTTACCGAGCTTCTGCAAGTGCACGCCAAGGGCCGAGTGGGCCAGCACGTGATCCGGTTCGACCTTCAGAAGCTCTTCGAGCTTCGCGACGGCCCCTGCCAGATCGCCAGCGTTCTTGAGCTTCGAGGCTTCGTCGTACAGTTCATTCGAGGTGGGCATAGAGTATGATTCTCCGGTGGTGTTATTCTGCATGATAGCTCGAATGGCCCGTGGCGCGTAGCGCCGCCGTTCTCGAACCGATTCCGTTCCACGTGAAACCTTCCCCCACTTCGGCCGAAGCACTGCTCGTCTCACGCCCGAGCCTCAGCCGCGTCGAGTTGTGGCTCGTCGTCGCGATCTTCCTGGTCGCCGCTGGTTTGCGCTGCGCCTACCCCTCGCGGATGGCGATCGAGCATTTCGACGAAGGGGTCTACGCCTCGAATGTCTGGTTCG
>JAGVKR010000683.1 GCA_020050375.1 Planctomycetales bacterium | reverse complement strand
TATTGGACGAGGCCCATCAACTCACCATTCACACGGCCGACTTCCTCCGGGCGCTGGCCGTGGCACCCGAACTCTTCGTGTTGACAAAGCACGAGGGGCAAATTGTGGGGATTACCAGAGAATCACGATAGATCGATCGATTCGGGAGAGCAATCAAGTCGCATTGGAAGGAACCGGGAAGGGTGCATCCGATAAGCGATGGCGGGGCTGCATCGGTCAGAGAAGGTCATGGATGCCCATTTATGCCTCGCTCCATTTCCCCTGAGAACGAATGTCCCCAATCCTTCGAATGTTTCCAGATCCGGTGCAACCGGTCCACACGGGGTCGTGGAAAACTGGTAAAATACACATCGCTGAAAACGGAAGCCCGACTTTTGGCTGCCCGTGGTTTTTTCCGGGCCGGTACGCCCCCTGCATGTTTGAATCCTCTGGAAATGACAGCATGTTAAGATGGATAAAATAAGAGTTCTGGTACGCAACATCGACGTTGCACTCCAGTTGGTACACCCGAAGTTTTAGAGAAGAACACTCACCTTGCCTCAAATCGCGATCCGCCGCTAATATGCCGCCCCATTTTCCAACCACGCGGCGTTTCAACTCAACGCCTTTCCCAATGACAACTTGAATCGACGACGGAGACTGCTGGACGGTCGGTACGGCGCGGGTCCACGGTTTCCCTGTGAACGTCTGTCCGCAGGCAGGATGCCTGAGATGGTCGCTCACTCCGCCGGCTTCCTCTTCGAATCTCGAATGACGTAAAACCTCCCGGGATTGTTCATGCCTGGTTCCACTCAGGAAAAGAGATCGCCGAGCCCGATGGAACGGGTTCTGCGTGTGACAACCAGATTGGTTGTGCGATTCCCCATTTTCACCCTGCTGGTGTGTCTGGGGCTGGCCGCCGCGGCTGTCTGGCACACGCAGCAGCACCTGCAATTCAAGACGAGCCGGGCCGATCTGATTGATCCGCATACCGAATACCATCAGCGGTGGCTCAACTACACGCGTGAATTCGGCGATGTCACCGAAGACATGGTGGTCGTCGTCGAGGGGCCCGATGCGACGAGCATTCAGCGGGCCATCGACGATCTGGGGCCGCGCGTCGAGAAAGAATCGCGACTATTCAAAAATGTTCTCTACAAAATCAATCTGAGTCACCTGCGGGCCAAGGCACTGCAATACTCGACCCCTGAGCAGTTGCAGATGATCCTGACGCAACTCGACGAGCTCAGCCCGCTTCTGCGCAAATTCGAATTACTAACGCTCAAAGGGTTTCTGAGGGAGATGCGTCACGCCCTCGAACGCGGTCAGGGGCAGCCGGCGGAAATCGTCGCAAAAATGACCGAGCCGCTGCTAGCGCAAATGGCGCTGCTTGTTTCCAGCCTCGATCAGTTCACCCGAAACCGCCCCGGACATTACGAGTCTCCCTGGCAGGGGCTCGGCGGGGGAGACCTGTCGCAGATGTCGACGGCGTTTCAAGACCGCTATCTGATGAACACCAAAGGGTCGATGGGCTTTCTGAAGGTGCAGCCGACCGCGGCCAGCAGCGACTTCAACGGCACATCGCCGGCGATTGCCCGCATCCGCGAGCTGATCGGCGAAGCGGGGCGGCGGCATCCGCAGGTCAAAATCGGGCTGACGGGCATCCCCGTGCTCGAAAGCGACGAGATGCGCGACTCGCAAACCGCGATGTTCTATGCCTCGGTGCTGTCGTTCGTCGGTGTCGCGATCCTGATGTTTCTGGGTTTTCAGGGATTGCGCTATCCGCTCGTGGGAAGCGTCGTTCTCCTGGTCGGCATGGCATGGTCGTTCGGCTTCACAACGATCGCCATCGGCCATTTGAATATCCTTTCGGTTTCGTTTGCCGCGATGCTGATCGGCATCGGAATCGACTACTCGACGGTCTACCTGCTGCGCTACCTAGAAGTGCGGCACGAGGGGCTTGGCGCCGCCGATGCGCTGGTCGAGACGGCCAGCAGCGCCGGCGCGGGAATCTGGACGGCGGCAATCTCATCGGCGCTCGCCTTCTTCTGCGCCATGCTCACCGACTTTGCGGGAGTCGCCGAGCTGGGAGTGATCGCCGGCGCGGGAATCCTGATCTGCACGGTCGCGGCGTTCGTTGTTCTGCCCGCCATTCTGGTGCTGGTCGATCGCCGACAGGAAATCAGCCAGCTCCCGCAGCCGATGGAAAGCCGAGGGTTGCGGTGGTTGATCTCCAAATATCCGGCCGGAGTGATCGGCGTTTGCGGGATCGCGATCGTCGGCGTCTCGACATTCGGGCTCAATGTGAAATACGATTACAACCTGCTCAACCTGCAATCGCAGGGACTCGAATCGGTGGAAGTCCAGTCGCGGATTTTCGAGCAGTCCGACAGTTCGCTGCTGTTCGCAGTGTCGCTGGCCGAAAGTCCGCAGCAGGTGCTCGAGCTCAAACGGAAGTTCGAGGCGCTGCCGACGGTGCATCACGTTGAAGAGCTGGCGGCGATCCTGCCGCGCAATCCGATCGACGACACACAGCTCCTGGCGCAGGCCGTTCATGCCGAGCTGTCGTATCTGCCGGCCCGGCCCCCGGCGCCGCGCGACGTGGCGCCGCAATCGATCGGCGAAGAGTTGGAGGCTGTGGAACGGGCTCTGAGCGCTGTTCCCTCGCCGACCGCCGCGAAAATCCGCAAGACGGTCGATGGCTTCCTCGATCACTTTGAAGCCTTGAATGGTCGCGAGCAGGGGCAGATTCTTCGCGACTACCAGGCCCGATTGTCGACCGATTTGTTGACGCGATTGAAGGGGCTCGAAGCGGTCTCGGGGATCGAGCCGGTCGGCCCCGCCGACCTGTCGCCGACGCTTGTCGGCCGGTTTCTGAGCCCTAACGGGAAATGGCTGCTGCAAATCTATCCCGCCTCGCAAATCTGGGATATCGAGCCGCTCAGGAAATTCATTGCCGATGTCCGTTCGGTCGACCCGGAAGCGACCGGGACGCCGCTGCAGACGTATGAGGCGTCGCGGGCGATCAAGAGCAGCTACGAGACAATCGGCCTCTACGCGCTCGTTGCCGTCTGCGTTCTGCTCATGATCGATTTTCGCAATCTGCTCGATTGCGTGCTGGCACTCCTGCCGCCGCTGGCGGGAGCCGGCCTGATGTTCGGCCTGCTGGCTCTCCTGAAGATCGACCTCAATCCCGCCAATTTGATCGTGTTGCCGCTCGTCATCGGCCTAGGGGTCGACGGCGGGGTCCATGTGGTCCACGATTATCGGCTGAAGCGCGGCCTGTACGCGCCGTCGGCCAGCGTGATCAACGCGATCATTGTCAACGCCACGACGACGATGGTGGGCTTTGGCAGCATGATGATCGCCGCCCATCGCGGGCTGTACAGCCTGGGGCTGGTGCTGACCATCGGCGTCGGAACGTGCCTGCTCGTTGCCGTCCTGCTCGTGCCGGCAATTCTGACCGTCGTTTCCCGCTGGCGGGAAGGGGCTGTGGCGGCTCCAGTTCCGGCCGTTGAGATCGAGCCAATCACATTGCCTGCCGGGTTTTTCCCCGAAGAGCCGCCAGCCGTTGTGACATTCCCGCCGCCGCACACGTCGCTTGCCGACGTGAACCAGCGCGCGGCGTAGCCACTCAATACCGCGCGAGGTCGGCCGCCTTTTTCAGATTCAGTCCGCTCACCATTCGCTGGGCCTCGCTGGTCATGAAACGCAGTTCGCTGCCGAGCGCAATGAACCGCCACCCTTCGGCAATGCGTCGCTTCGTGTCATCGACACTTTGGACGTGCAGTCCGACCGGAGTGCCGGTCTTCTTTCCGATCGCCAGAATCCGTTGCAGCATGGCTTCGAGCTGGTCGGGAGTGGGATCGACGCCGTCGGGGCCGCGCATCTGGAACGTCAAATCGTTGGGACCGACGAAAATCGCATCGACCCCCGGGAGACTGTAAATCGCTTCAGCGTTCTCGACCCCTTCCGGCGATTCCGTCTGCAGGACGACGAGGATCTCGTCGTTCGCGTGCTTGTAGTAGTCGCCGGCGGTGGCACCGAAGTTGAGGGCGTGCATTCCGCCGCCGATCGAGCGGTTGCCCGTCGGAGGATACTTGGCTGCCGCGATCGCGAGCTTGGCTTCCTCAACCGTGTTGACCATCGGCACGACGATCCCATGTGCGCCGGCGTCGAGGACGCGCTTGATGTTCTCGTGCGTGCCGCGGGGAACGCGGGCGAGAGGGACGCAACCCGCCTCGGCGATCGCGCCGAACAGCGTGGCCGCCTGGCTGATGTCGATCGGCGAGTGTTCCATGTCGACCGTCAACCAGGGAAAGCCGACGCGGGCCATGACGCGCGTGGCGTAGGTGTTTCCGAGCGAGAGCCACGTGCCGACCTGCGGCTGGCCGGCCTTGAGTGCGGCTTTGACAGGATTGCGTTTCATGGTGTGTCCTGGAAGAGGCGTGGGGAGGATTGCAGTCTGGGGGGCGGGGGAGCTAAAAGGGAGGAGAAGGATTCAGGATTCGGCATTCAGGATTCAGGGGAAACAGGCGGGCCGTACCGGCCCGATTTTTTCGCAAAGAAAAGATACTGGGGCGGCACGTCTCGTCTTCATTTCCCCTGAATGCCGAATCCTGAATCCTAAATCCTCTCCCACGTTAAACCATTCCCGGAGCGATCCGCAAGCATGGCCGAGTTTCAAACGGTCGCCAAAGTGGGCGACATTCCGCCCGGCGAAGGCCGCGCCTACGAGGTGGCGGGACGAATGATCGCCGTCTTCTTTGTCGACGACAAGTACACGGCGATTTACGATTCGTGCCCGCACATGGGGGCGTCGCTGGCGAATGGCTACGTCGAAAACGGCGGGGTCACCTGCCCCTGGCATGCCTGGCGTTTCTGTATCACGAAGGGGACCTGGCTCGACAATCCCCAATCGACCGTTCGTGTGGACACGTTTGAGGTCCGAGTTGTGGGCGACGAGATTCAGGTGAAGCCGCCGGACGACGCGTAACAAACCGTCGAGCGAGATCGCATGAGACTCCGTAGTGTGGACTTTAGTCCACGCGAGCTGTCGCTTCGTGTCGGCTGAAGCCAACCCTACGTCGGTTCGGCGACGACTGGTCGTCGATTCATTCACACGTTTCGAGCAGTCCGTTGAAACAATCTGCCGGCACCTTGTTGTATCGCGACGGGCCGCAGGGCCTCGAAGTTCTGCTCGTTCATCCCTCGGGCAATTACAATCGCGGCAAGCCGTGGAGCATTCCCAAAGGGCTGCCCGACGAGGGAGAAGGACTCGAAGCTGCGGCACGCCGCGAGACGCTGGAAGAAACGGGCGTCGTCGCCGGTGACCTGTTGCCGCTCGGAGAAATTCAATACCAGAAGAGCGGCAAACGGATCCATTGCTTTGCCGGGCCGGCGCCGGAAATCGCGCGGCCGCATTGCGCTTCGTGGGAAGTCGACCGGGCGGAGTTTTTGACGATCGCTCAGGCGCGAGTCACAATTCACCCGGACCAGGCGCCGTTTCTCGATCGGCTTCTGGAACATCTGGGGCACGCGTCGTAGAAGTGCAGTCGCAGGATGCCTTAAATTTGAGTTTTCGGTTTTTGATTGTCCTTCGTCATTTGATTTTCGGGCTTTTCCGCGACGAAGCTCGAAAGACAAGTGTCTAAGGAAACTCAAAATCTCGAAACAATAAAGTCCGGGGGCAGCGCCCGCCTTTGTCACACGACATTGGCATCGGCATACACCCAGGCAGCAAATTCCCCTTCGACTGTCTCGACCGTCACTTCCATCCGGCGGTAATAGCGCCCCACAAGTTGTCCGGAGGGGAGATCCTCGAGCAGGTCGCATCTACGCAGTGTTTCGTCGTAGGCGTCCGGTCGGATGAAGAACAGCTCACCTTCAACGCGCGCCAGCGGGCAGCGCACGATCGCGGGGAATCCATGCGGAGCGACGGCGCGTCGAAAATCGCGTAGCGTCGCCGGCAGGCAGCGGTCGAAGGCGCCGGCAAGAATTCCGTGATTGGCTTTGCCGCGACGCAGCGTGCCGAATGCATATAGGGGAAGTTGAGACATAACGGGAGCGATCAGGGCGCGCGACCGACGTTGACGAGCGCTTGGACGAGGAAGTGGTGATCAGGCGGACGCGAGGTGGGGGTAAAAGCAGAAAGCCGAAGGCGGGACAGTGAAGCGACGGTTCAGGCAGTGGCAAGGGCCTCGATGACCTTTGAGCCCATTTCAACGGTGCCGAGCGCTGGGGCGCCGGCAGCGATGTCGCGCGTGCGGAAGCCGGCGCCGAGCACGCGATCGACAGACGACTCGATCGCCGCGGCTTCGGTTTCCAGGCCGAGCGAGTGACGT
>JAGVKR010000014.1 GCA_020050375.1 Planctomycetales bacterium | reverse complement strand
GACGCTCTTCCGATCTGCCGACCGTTCGGCGTGCAGGTGATCCTCAAGGATCCGGATCGGGATTCGCGGCAGAGCCCGCTGCCCGGCGGCGTCGAAAAGCATTTTTTGACGCTCACCGGACGAGACACGCCGGGCATCGTGGCGCAGATTTCCGGGCGCCTGGCCCGCGAGCGAATCGACATCACCGACTTATACGGCGTACGCCGCGATCAGTCCTTCGTGATGATCCTCGAGCTGGAGGTGCCCATCGGCGTCAACATCCTCGCGCTCCGCACCGACCTGGAAAAGCTCGGAGCGCCGATCGGCCTGTCGGCGACACTGCAGCACGAGAACAGCTTCACCTCGATCGACGATCCACGGCAGCCGCGAATCTCCGCCGTCAAACGCTTGCCGTGAACGAGGATTCGGGATTCAGGATTCAGGATTCAGGATTCAGGATTCAGGGGTCGGAGGTCGGGACTTCGATCAACTGCGGACTTCCCAAATCTCTCCGTCTCCCCAACTCCCTGTCTCTCCGTCTTCACCGCCTGCCAAAACCTCGCCCCCGCAATCTTCACCGGCCCCAGCTCCACGGCCCCTACCCCGCCGATTCCGGGTACACAACAATCTCGACTCGGCGATTCTGCGATTTCGATTGCTTCGACTCGTTCGAGGCGAGCGGGCGGTTCGGCCCGTAACCGGCGACGAAGAGTTGCGCTTCGGGGACGCCGCGGCTCTTGAGCGCCTGAAACAGCGCCACCGAGCGGGCGACGGCCAGCTCGTGATTGTTCTTCCATTTGCTCTTGGTGATCGGATCGGCGTCGGTGTGTCCTTCGATCCCGACGAGTCGTCCGGAGTATTCGCGCTGCAGAACCTGGGCGATCCGATCGAGCGTCGGGGCGACCTCGGGTTTCAGATCGGCGCGACCGGCGGCGAAGAGCTGTGCGCTGTCGATGCGAATTCGAACCAGGTCGCCGTCCGGAGCGACTTCAGCCCCGGGCACACTGACCACCGGCAATGCGCCGCCTCGGAACGACGCGGCCCGCGCCGATGTGCCGCGCCCGGCAACATTCGATGTGCCACCGTCGTTGACCTGCCGCCTCAGGTCTACGACTTCCTGCTGGGCTTTCTGCAGGGCCGCCTGGGCCTGCAGGGTCTGCTGCTGTTGTTGCGCGAGGACGGCATGGAGGTTCTGATTCTGTGCATCGAGCCCCGCGGCCCGCGTGTTCATCTCGCGCTATTGCGCCGCCATCGGCGAGGCGGGTTGTCGCAACGCCTGCGTTCCCGGCGGCATCGTGAAGGGGCTGTTGGCACAACCGGTCAACAAGCCCGCGGTGAACACCAAGGCGAACAAACGGCGCGCGGCCCAATGGCACTGCGGCATGGGAGGCCCCTGAAGACGGGAAACGGAGATCGAACGGAGAAGTGAGAGTTTGAGGAGCGGGACTATATCCGCTCGCCCATTTTCGCCGCAAGAGGGGTTTGGGAGAGGCGTGAGGCTTGAGACCTGAGGCTTGAGGAAGAAGGAGAGACGGAGAGAATGGGAGACGAGGAGAAAACGCTTCTCTCCGTCTCCCCCTCTCCCATTCTCTCTGTCTCCTCAGGCCCGAGAACGGAAACCTCAAGCCCCAAGTCTCAAGCCCAGCGTATGTTCCCCTGTTCACTATGCCGGCTGATGGGGCCGACGTACAGTCGTTACGATAGCGCTTGCGCCCGTCAGAGCATGAGTTCGGCGGCGGCCCCGTTGCGAATGGATACCGCAAGAGCGATCAGCGATCGTCACGGTCAGGAAGGACCAGGCATGTCAACGGAAAGTCCAGCGCTGGTCGACATCGACGCCTATCTCAACCGCATCGGGTATGACGGTCCGCTTGAGCCGACCTGGGAAGTGCTGCGGGATCTGCACCTGGCGCACGCGACGCACATCCCCTTCGAGAATCTGGACGTGCTGCTCGGGCAGCCCATTCGACTCGATCTCGACAGTCTGCAGGCCAAGTTGATTGGAGGAAAGCGCGGCGGATACTGCTTCGAGCAGAATACGCTGCTGTCGTCCGTGCTGGAGCATCTGGGCTTTCAGGTCACGCGGCTGGCCGCCCGCGTCCGCTATCGAACGATGCGGATTCTTCCTCGGACGCACATGCTTCTCAAGATTGATCTGGAGGGCCAGTCGTGGATCGCCGATGTGGGGTTCGGCAGCGAGGGGTTGCTGCATCCTGTCGCGCTGGTCGAGGGGCGGCCGTCGCCGCAATTCGTTTGGACCTATCGCGTCGTCCGCGATGCCGAGAGGTGGGTGCTGCAGTCGCAGCAGGGGAACGACTGGCACGATCTGTATGTGTTCACGCTCGAACCGCAATATCCGGTCGATTTCGAGATGGCGAACCATTATGTTTCGACGCACCCCGCGTCGCGCTTCGTGCAGACTTTGACCGTGCAGTTGCCACTTCCCGAAGTTCGGCACATCATCCGCAACTACGATTTGATTTCCGAGCGGCCCGGCGGGCTCGATCAAACCCGCCTCGCCGGCGATGAGGAGCTGCTGCACGTTCTTTCCGACACGTTCGGGCTCAGTTTTCCGACCGGAACACGGTTCCCCATCCAGGCGCTGGCGGAATGATGTCTGCGACGGGTGCGAGCCGCCGGGTTAATCCCGGCGGTACGTTCGGCGGGGATTAACCCCTCCGCTCGCGGCGCCGGTGTGTGTCGTCGGGCGAGTCGCTCACGCGCGACAACGCGGCGGCTCGACTGCTACACTGTGGGGGGAGAAGTCGCGGTCGCGGAAGGCGCTGCCCTCTAAACCGATTGTTGCCGGAAGGGAACTGCTGATGGATTTGCCGATCGCTCTGGAAACGCTGATCGTTCTTCTGCTGGTCACAGCGAACGGTTTTTTTTCCGGGGCCGAGATCGCCATCATTTCCGCGAACCGGGGCCGATTGCGGGAATGGGCCGAGGGTGGAGACGAACGGGCCCGGCTGGCACTGCAACTGGCGGAAAATCCCAATCGGTTCCTCCCGACGGTTCAGGTCGGGATCACGCTCGTGGGGACGTTCGCGGCGGCGTTCGGGGGGGCGACCCTCGCGCGCGCCATCGAGAACCGGTTGACGGCGTCCGCATCGCCGTTTTTGGCCGGACACAGCACCGAGCTCGCCCTGGGGACCGTGGTGCTGGCCATCACCTTCATTTCGGTCGTGGTCGGCGAATTGGTCCCCAAGCGCCTCGCGCTCTCCAACCCCACCGGCGTGGCTTGGTACGTCGCGCCGCTGCTCGATCGTCTGTCGCGGCTGGCGTACCCGGTCGTCTGGGTGTTGGGGCTGGCGACCGATGCAGTGGCGTTTTTCTTCCGCGTGCAACACGCCCCGGCGCCGGGAATTTCCATGCAGGAAATTCGGCATCTGATCGAGATGGGGACGGCGGAGGGAGTCGTCGACCCGGTCGAGCAGAAGCTGGCCTTCGAGGCCCTGCAACTGGGCGATCGCACTGTGCGGCAAATCATGAAGCCACGCATTGACATCGACGCGCTCGACGTGCAAACGCCCGAAGAAGTCGTGCTGGGGGCCATCTCGATGGCCGGTTTCTCGCGACTCCCCGTGTACGAGAACGACCTCGATCACATCATCGGCTTCGTGCACCTCAAAGACGCGTTGCGCCAGCATTATCTGGGCTGGAAGCTCGAACTGCGAAAACTCGTTCGCCCGGCGCTGATCGTCCCCGAGACGATGCACCTCGACAAGCTGCTCGTCCGCTTTCAGGAAGAGCGGAACCAGTTGGCGATCGTCGTCGATGAATTCGGCTCGACGCGCGGGATGGTGACTCTCGAGGATGTCCTCGAAGAGCTGGTCGGCGAGCTGCTCACCGAGCATCACGATCGAGTCGAGCAACTGATCGTGGCCCGCGACGAATCGAGCTGGCTGGTCGATGGCGCCGTGAGCATTGCCGACCTGCTCAAACGGCTGGGCCGGCTGCGCCTGCTGCCCGACGCTCCCAAAAACGTCAGCTCCGTGGCCGGTCTGATGCTCGCTCAACTCGGGCGGATTCCTTCCGTGGGAGAAAAGACCCGCTGGCACGACCTCGAACTGGAGGTGATGGACCTCGACGGACGGAGGATCGATCGCGTTCTGGTGACGGTTGTCCCACCGCGTACATAGTGCGTTGTCACCGCTTGAGTGGTCGGTCAATTGCCGCAGCGGTCATTTCCAGCCGCCGAAGACGGGAGCAGGATGCTTCCGCTACGGCGAGGTTGGTGGCACGCCCAGCGACTTGCCGCCGTCGATCGCGATCGATGTTCCTGTGACCATCATCGAGGCGTCGCTGACCAGGTACAGAACCGCTTCGGCGACTTCGTCGGGTGTAATCATTCGCGCGTGGGCGCGGACGAGCGGGCTGGCGGCGATGAGCTGGCGAACGGCGGCTTCGCGATCTTCCGCCTGGTCGAGATCGGCCTCCATCATCCGCGTCGCCTCGACCGGGCCGGGGCAGACGGCATTCACGCGAATCCGGTCGCGGGCGTGGCACAGCGCCAGGCATTTCGT
>JAGVKR010000739.1 GCA_020050375.1 Planctomycetales bacterium | reverse complement strand
GGCGACGATCCGGCGCAGATGGCCGGGCGCTGGGCCTCAGCCGGCGCCCACCGCCTGCATCTCGTCGATCTCGACGGAGCCAAGGCCGGTCGGCCGGTGAACGTCGATGTGATCCGTAACATCGTGAACGCGGTCGATGTTCCCTGTCAGTTGGGCGGCGGGATCCGAGATGAAGCCGCCATCCGGCTAATGCTGGACGAAGTGGGAATCGACCGCGTGATCGTGGGAACGCAGGCTCTCAAACAGCCGGATTGGTTCCGCGAGGTGGCGGGAAAATTTCCGGGACGGCTCGTTCTGGGAATCGATGCCCGCAACTCAATGGTTGCGACCGAAGGCTGGCTCGACGTCTCGCAAACTTCCGTGTTCGATCTGGCGACGCAGTACGCCTCGTTGCCATTAGCGGCGATCATCTATACGAACATCGCCAACGACGGGATGATGGCCGGCGTCGACCCGGCCACGCTCGGCGACCTGGAACGGCTCGCGGGGCTCGGATTGCCCGTGATCGCCTCCGGCGGCGTCACGACCCTCACCGACATCAAAAATCTGGTCGGCATCAGCCGCCGGCAATCGAACCTGGCCGGCGCGATCGTCGGCCGCGCGATCTACGAAGGAACGCTCGACTTGGCAGAAGCGCTGCGGATCGCCGAGGCGGGGTAGGCTTGAGGCCCGAGGCTTGAGAAAGAGAGAGGGGGAGAATGAGAGAGGTCGCCTCTCTCCGTCTCCCCCTCTCTCATTCTCTCTGTCTTCCCCTGCCTCCCGCCCCGCGATCCCTCAAGCCGCAAGTCTTCCCCCTGCGTCACTCATCGGCATACGTCCGCTCGAACTCGTCGACCTTCTGCCTCAGCAACGGCAGATCGACGAGCGTGATCTCGCCCGACTGACTTCCCCACGCGACTTAGCGACCGTCGGGGCTGAAGGCTGTGCCTAAACCGCCGGCGGAAGTTTGATCGCGACTCGAAACCTTCACCCACGCGTGATCGTGCGGAGGTGAATCGATGGCAATGATGAAATTGAGGCGTGATTGTCGAATCGGATCGGCAGAGAGAGACCAAAGACCGTCCGGCGACACGGCGAACAGATTTGGCCCGATCGAGATGGCCTTCGGCGACTCGTTTCTCCCGACTTCGTAACGCGAGTACACGTTCCAGTTTACGGTCCAAAGGGTGAGGTCAGGGCCAGCCAGTTTTGCGTCGGCATCTCCCCAATCGCGCTCGCCCCCTTGGGGAATTCGTATCAGCAGCTTCGAGCTGGTCAAATCCCAGACTTCGGTTTGCGTTTTTGCGCGTGGCAACCGTGGACCGATTAAGACATATCGGCGTCCCTCTGGGCTTAGTGAGTGCGAAAAGAACCCCTGCTCATCCGCCACCGACTGGCGCAAAACTCCCCGCTCGATCGGAACGCGACCGAGTGTGAATTCCCGTACCACAGTCTGACAAGCATCGCGATTGAACTCGCAGCTCTCCTGGCTGATTGAAATGATCGTCCCATCTTTTCGGATGGCGAGCCGGTAGTAACCGGCTGGCAGGGGCCAGGACTGACGGCATATTCCATTCCGATCCGAGATCCGAAGTTCACTGCGACCACCGGTCCGATGCACCGTCACAATCGACTTACCGTCATCGCTCACCGCCAATCCCGCGTCGGCGGCATACCATTCGGCCGACGGCAGCACGAACCTCGATGGAGATTGTGCACCGCTCGCATCCCAGACTCGCACGACGAACTGATTATCGATTGTCGCGAAAAACCGGCTGTTCGAAGACCAGACGAGTTGGTCGAGAGACGCTTGATGTCCTGGCAGGCGACGAACAGAAGTGGTCGAGGCAAATTCATACTTCTCTAAACGTTGCTGCGACGTCCCGAGCAAATACGGGGCGTCCGCGGCAAACGCGCACGGAATTATCGGCAACCGCAACTCCAATTGACCGCTGACGAGGTTCCAGATACTGCTGGCACTTCCGGCGCAGCCCGCGGCAAGCCAGGCCCCATTGGGGCTGAAGCACAACCCCTCGACGGCATTGGAGCCGGTTGCCAACCGATGGATCAGCGAATTCTGCGACACATCGTAAACGCGAACCAGCCCATCTCTGCCACCAACGGCGATCGTTGCTCCATCGGGAGACCAGGCCAGTAAATCGACTGCTTTTGGAATCGTCGCCATTTCCTGTCGTGTCCCCTCCGCCAGATTTTCGATGAAGATCTGGCCATTCTCGTTGCCATACGCAACGCGCGACAGGTCGGCGCTGAAGGCAGCCGCGGCGATCACAGTCGTCAACCCCTCCCGACGCGGGACTCCGGTCGAGACCTCCGTCAACTCCGGTACGTTGAAACGCGCCAATTTGCCGTGACGATCGCAAATCCAAAGGTTCTTTCCCGGCGCATCGAAGACCATTGTCACAACGAGAAGGGGGTTGGACGGGTCACACTTCGCAAGGCACCGTTCGACGGAACCATCCCAAAGCTCGACTCCGCCGGATCCGGGGGAGAAAGCGAGCCAGCGTCCATTCGGGCTGAAAGCGATTCGGGATCGCGGTTCGCGATTCTCAATGCCTGTCAGCAGCGCCGATGTATCGTCGAAGCCAACTCGGCAGGGCCGATCGACGGAACCAACGGCCGCAAATCGGCCCGAAGGGTGAAAGACCGCCGGCCAAATAAGATTCAGGGCAATGGGCATGTCAACCCCTTTCACAAGTCGCAGGTCGAATTCTCCCAGCGAAGCCGCCAACAGCGACCTGATCTGGACATCGATCTCGTCGATCGGTGCATCGGGGAGTAAACGCCGCCGGTGCGCAGCGATTTGCGGAAGAATATCCATCTGTACCTGTACGCGCGCCGTCCGCCCCTGATCAGTCAAACGGAGCTCCTCTCGTCCCTCGACCAGCAGGTTTTGCAAGGCCATCTCTTCGCGGGCTCCCGCCGCGATCAATCCCTCGCGTTGGCGAAGATTGGCGTTGATTCCTGCTGTCACAGCGAAGATTGCGAGGACGAATGCGAGCGCAAACATAGCCGACAGCGTCTGGTTACACCGAATCCAGTTCGCCGATCGGCGTGCCAGCGAAGGAGGCGTGATCGCCAGCGGCAAGTCGTCGAGCCAGCGCCGCAGTTCGTCGGCCATTTGTTGCGCAGT
>JAGVKR010000779.1 GCA_020050375.1 Planctomycetales bacterium | reverse complement strand
TGACCTGGAGCAAATCGCCGGCTTCGGCTTCGCCCCGGACGACTTCGAAGACGTCGGCCTGGCCGTCGGCGGCGCCGGCGTCGATCACCACCGCATCCTGAGCCTGACCATTCGTCGCGGTGAGGGCGATGACGACTTCGGCGCCGGCGTTGAGGACACGGCGATCTTCCAACCGACGGAGCGACAGACGCGCCATGTTCTGGCGGCGAGGCTGGTGGGGGGGACGAGTCGGAGGTTCAGACCACAGCCGGGTCAACCAGGACCCGAGCTCCGCAAAGCGCATGGCTGCCAATCTTCGAGCGGGTACGAACAGTGTGAATGCGCACGACGACCCGGCCCGAGATTCACCAGACTCCCGAATTGCCGATATTGCGTGAGAACCGCGAGGGGCATTTACCCGTGTCGCGTCCTCTCGAAGCATATCGGATTTTTTTGCGTCAGATTCGGGCCAAGAGGGAACTTACCCCGGCAAATCGTGAAGCGCATGGCTACTGCGCGGGGGATGCCGGAAATTCGAGATGGACGGGGCTTGTTCACCGCGCTCCATTCGCTACGGCAGGCATATTCGCTGAATGCAGATGCCTTTTCCTGCATCGCCACTCCCCTCCCTTCCGTCTTGCGGCGCGAACGATATGCTATCGCAGCCGTTGCCTGTGCGCGACATTCGGTTCTTCCTGATCGAAGCGACGTTCCCTCCATGTCCGATTCCTCGTCAGACCGATTTGCCGGGCAACCTGGATTGGCGCGGGACGTCTCGTTCTGGGGAATGACGGCGACGCAGTTCCTGGGGGCCTTCAACGATAACCTGTTCAAACAGGTCGTCCTGCTGCTCTGCATCGACTTTGCCCAACGCGAAGGGGCACGCGACTACCAGCCGTACGCGCAGGAGCTGTTCGCCCTCCCCTTCGTGCTCTTTTCGGGATTCGCGGGGTATCTCTCCGATCGGTTCAGCAAGCGACGGATCGTGGTCACCTGCAAGGTCGCCGAGATTGGCATCGTGCTGCTGGGCACGTGGGCCCTTTCGTCGGGTTCGCTGACGCCGATCTTTCTCGTCTTGTTTCTGCTGGGGACGCACAGCGCGTTCTTCGGACCATCGAAGTTCGGAATTCTGCCCGAGCTCGTCCGCGATCGCGATCTGCCGGCGGCCAACGGCATCTTTCTGATGACGACTTTTGTGGGGATCATCGCCGGGACGGCGATCGCCGGAACGCTCAAGGGGTTCGTCCACGGCAATATCGTCGTGGTTGCCGTGGCGTACGTCGCTGTCGCCGCGACGGGGCTGACGACTTCGATGCTGATTCGCAAGACGCCCGTCGCTCGCCCCGGACTGACGTTTGCCTGGTCGGACCTGGTCGTCAGCGGGGACACACTGCGGATGTTCTGGCGCGATCGGCCATTGCTCGTGGCGCTGAGCATGTATTCGATCTTCTGGCTGATCGGCGGCCTGACGCTGCCGGCTGTGAATGCGTTCGGAAAGCTGCAACTGTTTCACGACCTGCCGCTCAAAGATGCCGACGAAAAGACGAGCCTGATGGCCGGTTTCCTCGTGATCGGGATCGCGACAGGCTGCGCCGCAGCGGGTTGGCTCTCGGGCAGCAAGATCAATTTCCGTTTCGTTCCGTGGGGATGCTGGGGGATGGTGATCGGCCTCGCGCTCGTCTCGCTTCTGGGTTGGCTGGGAACCGGGCGCGGTGATGCCCGTCCGCCGATGCTTTCGAGCGGGATGGTGGAATGGGGCTCGAAACTGCTTCTGGCGTTCATGGGGATCGCGGCAGGAGTCTTTACGGTGCCACTACAGGTGTTCCTGCAATCAAGGCCCCCTTCCGATCAGAAAGGACGCGTGATCGGGGCGATGAACCTCGTGAACTGGATCGGGATACTCTTCTCGGCGGAGATCTATTCGGCGTTCGATCGGATCTGTGCGCTGGTCGGTGCGCCGCACAGCGGAATCTTCGGCGCGACGGCGCTGCTCCTCCTGCCAGTGGCCCTGTTTTATCGCCCGCGCGAGACGCCCCGACCGGTTTATTGATGGCGACACGCTGAGGGGGGGGGCAAAAGGACAAGAGCCCTTCGACGAATGATCGTCGAAGGGCTCTCTGGTCCGCCATCCGCGGGCCGCGGAAAACGATGACGGACGCTACGCCTCGAATTTCAAAGGCATCGGTCGCGTCTCCCTTGCACCGGGCTGGAACGGAATCTCAGTGGCGCAACTTGCTGAGACGTTCCCGGCCAAAGCGTTCGGCACGACGCGACCGATGCCCGGTGACTTTAGAGATTTCGCTCGCGAGCGGCAGGTCCGGCTGACTGACTGGTGACCCGTTGCTTGTGTCCCGAAACTTGCTGCTTCCGCTGTGCGATCCGCTGCTGCTTTTGCAGAGCTCGTTTGGCGACCCGCGACAATGGTTGCTGCGATGCGGCTTGCTGGCGCATTTGCTGCTGGGCCTGTACGGCCATCATGGCTTGCTGTTGCCGCACGGCCATTTGTTGGTGCTGCATCTGATGCATCTGGACGGCCATCTGCATCGCCTGCGACGAGGCACCCGAGTCGCCACCCGAGCCGCCACTTCCACCGCCGCCTCCCCCGCCACGCGGA
>JAGVKR010000713.1 GCA_020050375.1 Planctomycetales bacterium | reverse complement strand
TTTGTCGGGTGGACGTTGAGCTTGATGAGATCGTTTGCGCGGCGGAGGAGCTCTGCGGCGAGGACGACGACGGAGGTTGTGCCGTCGCCCACCTCGCGGTCCTGCATGTGCGCCAGGTCGACCAGGACGCGGGCGTAGGCTTTCGGCTTCTCTCCCGCGCGGAGGACGCCGTCGTCGCAGGCGATTTCGCGTTCGACACGCATCTGCCAGGCCGCGAGCCACGCGAGGGGATGGAACCAGTACAGGGCGCACGCGAGTCGCGCGACAAGCTGCCAGGCGACGTCACGGCGGAGGACGTGCGACAGCTCGTGCGCCAGCACGGCCCGCAACGTTTCGGGAGTCCACGAACGCCAATCGTCGGGGAGGACGATGCAGGGTGCACGCCAGCCGACGCACAGCGGGATCGGCGTTCGCGACGATTCGCGGAGCTGAACCGGTTTTCGCGCTGGGCGCCGACCCGCTTCGATTCGTTCGCCGATTTCGTCGAGCCTCTGTCGGCAACTGGCGTCGGTGATGATCGTTGACTGCTGAATAATTTTTCGTCCGGCGGCGATGGCGCGGGCGATTCGCCACAGGCCCCACACGATCGGCGCGAACAGGCAAAACAGCATCGGGAGTGCGAGACGATTGGTCGTGCCCGCCGTGGATTTGACTGGGGCCGCGACGGACGGAGGGGCCGTCGGTGATTCGATGGTCTCCATCGGCGGCACTTCGGCTGGTGCGGATGCAGCGACGAGATTTGTCGGCGCCGCGGCTGGTGCGTCGATTGGCACGTCATGTCCTTCAATCTGGGACACCTCGGGAGCAATCGACGGACCGGACGGATCCGACGTGGCGACGCTTTCGGTTTGCGAAGGGAGCGAGGCTGGCACGAGGACTGGTCGCGTCAGCGCCGATTCTTCAACCCAGCCGAGGCGCAATTCGGGGAGCAGCGCAATTGGGAGTGGCAGGATCAGGGCGGCGACGACGCTCAACCCCCATGCGCGGTGCCGCAGCGCGGCGGACGAGCGGCGCAGAATCAGGGCGGCCAACCCGGCCAGCAGCCAAAGGGCCGTGAGGCTGAAGACGAGCCGCACGAGCCATAGCGGGAACCCGGCCAGTCCGACGAAAAACGAATCAGCATTCATGATTCTTCCTCCGCCTCGTCAATCAGTTGTTTGATCCGCGCCAGGTCATCGGGAGCCATCCGGCCGGCGCTGCCGTCGAGCAGAGCCGCAACCGCATCGAGCGGCTGTCCGCCGAAGAAATTCCGCACCAGGTTCCGCAGCGCAACGCGGCCGACTTTGTCTTTGGAGGTGGTCGCCCGATAGAGATATCGCTTCCCTTCCTGCCGAAACGTCAGCACCTGTTTCTCGCAGAGGAGGTTGAGCATGGCGCGAACGGCCGAGTAACTCGGCGGGTCAGGGAGCGCCGCGAGGACGTCGGCGACCGCCGCCTCGCCCAGGCGAAAGACCGTCTCGACAATCTGCCGTTCCCGTTTTCCCAACTGCAGCGATCGCGACTCGACCATTCGTTCCTCCGGAGCCCGAATGCTAATCCACCAGCACATGCTAGATTACTAGCATGTCATGCGGTGTGCAAGCGAATTCCGAACGCTCGGTGAGAGCCGGGGACTGGTCTATTTTTTGCCCGACTTTTCACGGGACAGAGTTTGCGAACAGAACGCTAAACCGTCGGACTCACAAAAAATGGGCCTGTCCCCTTCGGGATCCCCACCGTTCACTGCCATGCGATCGCTCGCAGAGACTGTGTCTGCAATACCCGTTGTCTTGAAGGGGTCTGGTCCGTTTTCCGGCAGTGACCTATTCGCTGCCTGGCCACGCGAGATTGCCGGAAAACAGACCAGACCCCGGCGCAGGGGCAGGGACACACGCTGGTTGATAAACTATCGACGCTCAATTTGTATTGACGCGGCCGCCATGAGTCCCGTTCGCACTGCTTCCAAAGAGAAGACGAATCCATGCCCAAAGTGCTCATTGCGTCCGGCATCCTGCGGGACCTCGATAGGCCGTTTCTGAAGCTCTTGCGCGATGCAGGTCTGGAAATTGCCTTTCCCGGTCCACGGCGTCAGCTCACCGAAGCGGATTTGATGGTTGAATTGAAGGGGGTGACGGCCTCGCTGGCGGGGGCCGAACCGTACACCCGCCGGGTGCTCGAGGCCTCTCCCGAGCTGCGCGTGATTGCGCGAACCGGCGTCGGCTACGATGCGATCGACGTTGCGGCTGCAAACGAGTGCGGGATCGCCGTCGCCATCACGCCGGGCGGGAACCACGAATCGGTCGCCGAACACACGCTGGCTTTGATGCTGGCGCTGGCCCGGTCGATCGTTCCGCAGCACGATGCGATTCACGCCGGGAATTGGCGTCGAGAGATCGGTGTGCCATTGCGCGGGCGAACGCTGGGGCTGATCGGCCTGGGACGGATCGGCCGCGAGGTGGCGCTCCGCGCCGCCGCCTTCCGCATGCCGCTTCTGGCCTACGAGCCATTTCCAGACGCGCCATTTGTCGAGAAGCATGGCGTGCGGCTGGTTCCGATGGATCGACTCCTGGCCGAGTCAGATTTCGTTTCGCTGCACATCCCCCTGTCAAACGAGTCGCGGAACCTGATCGACGCCCGCGCGCTGGCGCTCATGAAGCCGGGCGCTTTTCTGATCAACACGGCCCGTGGGGGGATCATCAACGAAGACGACCTGGCAACAGCGCTTCGCGAAAAACGGATCGGCGGCGCGGCCCTCGACGTGTTCGCCAACGAGCCGCCGCCGATCGATCACCCGCTCTTGAAGTTCGAAAACGTGATCTGCACGGCGCACACGGCGGGGGTCGATCAGCAGGCGCGGGATGACATGGGATATCAGGCGGCGCATGCCATCGCCGCTCTCAGCCGGAGCGAATGGCCGGCGGACCAGATCGTCAACCCGGACTGCCGTCCGAAACACCGGTGGCCGTGATCTCTTGGAAAATAGACCACGCCCCGGAACGGGGGTTACCTTCCGACGATCCATTTGCGCAGCCGGCGGCGGAGGCGTCCCGTCTTTGTCAGGCTCTGAGGATGCGAAGCATCAAGAGCGGCATCGACGCTGGCGCTCCAGGCCTGGCTGCTGCGCGCGGTCGATCTTGCGGTGCTGGCGAGAAGGGCGGCCGACAGAACGATGTGTGGCGCCGCATGCCGGCTGATAATATCGGATTGGAGATGAGGATCGGCGGTCGAACGACCGACGTCGCGCTCGATGGCTGACTGCACATTTGCGTCCATCTGCCGTTCATCCTCACGGTCAATGAAAGCCGCCGGTTCGGAAGTGATCGACGAGGGGCTCGACGGAGCGGGGGCCCGACTTCCCTGGGGATTGCCGACCGGCTTGCCTCCGCGGATATTCACGTCGATCAGCAATTGCCACTGATTCTGCCCCGGTTGCTGCATTAAGAAGCGATGGCGTCCATCGGGCAAGTTTCGGTACAAACCGGGCAAATCCTCGAGCGACTTCGGATGAACCGGCTGCTCAATGACGACCTTTCCGTCACCATCAACAATTTCGTGTCGGAGTTCGGAGTTCGGTTCAATCCGAATGACGACCGACGATTCCAGGTCCGCATTCGAATGCGTTGCGGAGGGAGCGTCGACGACGTAATTCAATGGAGACAGCACGGGATAGAGGGGGAGCGGAATGCGCGGCGATGTGCCGTTGCCAAAGTCGGGTGAGCCGAGAGCGAAGCTCTGGAATGTCGCGAGCGGAGGCGGGGGGGGGACGGGCAAACTCATCGCTATTTCCACGCTGGAAAACCCGTTGCCGACGGTCTTCGTTTCGGTCGGGCTCAGCGGGAACGTGACGGCCGGTTGTTGCAATCCGATGAGCTGAATCTGAGGGTCGCCCGTGACCGTCACCACGATCACAATCGGCACTACGAGATTGCTCGCGTAGGTATGCGTCAGAGCAAAGACGCCCGAGTCGTCGTAGTGCAACGTCTCGCTCGAACCGTCTCCCCAGTTGACGACGATCGTGAAGTTGTGGGATCCCGGATTGCCAAACGTCCCGGTCAGGTGCGTGACGCCGTTGATGGAGATCGGTGTGGCGGTGACATTGTCGAGGGCGGGCGACAGCGTCGTGATCGATCCCACGCCGGTCTGGAGGACGACGTTCGATCCGATGACCACCTGCCGCTGTGCCAGCCCGGAGATCAGGCCGTCATTCTGCGTGGCGAGATCGATCGCCGATCCGCTGTCGTTGATCACCAGATCGGTTCCGGCGTTGAGCAGGATGCCGCCATTCCCTCCGGTCGCTGTGATTTTCGCGTTCACAGTCAGGTTGTGGCCGGGTGCGCCGTTCCCGAGTGATGTCAGAGAAATGTCGCCGCCCCCGACGTTGGCGACGTCGTGGTTCACGGTCAGAGCGTCGGCATTCGTGACGGAAACAAAGCCACCCCCTGCATTCTGAATGCCGATGACGGCGCCGACTGTTCCGATGACCAACTCCGAACCAGTGTTGTTGACAACCTGCAGATTGCCCGACGTCGTGTTGCTCGCCGCCAGTGTCGCGACCGCCGTTTCCAGCGGGTCGCCGCTGCCGATTCCGGTCGCGGCCAGCAATGCCAGATTGGCCGCAGTGACATTTATGGCCGAGCCATTCCCGTCGACGATCGCCGACGTGTCGGACTGCAACCGGACAGTCGCCCCGGCGGCCGTCAGGGATTGACTGAGCGTCAGCATTCCGCCGACGTCGACACTCACGTTTCCGCCGTTTGTGGTCAGTCCGCTGACGCCGTCGACGATTCCGATCGCCAAACTGGCGGCCCCTGCATATGAGAGCGCGCCGCCGATTCCGTTGATATCGACAGCCAGGGTTTGAATCTGGTTGCTTCCGGTGAGCGTCACGTTTCCACCGGACTCCAGGGCGAGTTGCGGTACAGTCACCGTGCCGGTGGATTGAACGATGCCAGCAGCCGTGATCAGGTGGAGCGTGGAAGTGTTGGCCGGACTGATCGAGGCACTGATTGTGATCTGACCGGAGGGGACCGCGTCATTCCGCCCGATTCGCAACACGCCGGCTGTGATCCGGTCGAGCTCGGCGTCCGTCAAGCTGAACTGGCCGGCAACAGTCGCCCCCAAGCGGATCAGTCGACCAACGGAACTGGTTTGCAGCGTCGTCGTGGCGGTCCCGCTGTTGAGCGACCCGGTCAGCGCGATGTCGGCCGCCGTGACCGATAAAGCCGTATTGGTCGTGTTGACCACCGCTCCCGACGCCACCGTGAGCGTCCCCGTCCCGTCGGCGTTCGTGTCGGCATTGACGGTCAACGCACCGGTCGTCGTCAGGCTCTGGTTGAGCGTCACCCCGCTCACCCCGTCCAGTGTCAGCGGTCCGGCCCCCGTCAGGCCCCCCGTCGCCGAAGACAGCGTCAAGAGCCCGGCCGACGAGACCGTCACCCCGCTGCCGAACTGGATCTGGTCGTTCCCGTCCACCGCATTGTCGGCGTTCCCG
>JAGVKR010000418.1 GCA_020050375.1 Planctomycetales bacterium | reverse complement strand
GGCCATCACCGAGCTCGAGGGATCCGACCGGGAAAGAGCCGATGGCGACGACTACACCCGCATCGCGACGCAGCTCGATTACACTTACGAAGAATTGAACCTGCTGCACACGCTGACGCAAAGCATGCACATCTCGCGCTCTCCGCGTGAGATTGCCGAGCTGAGCCTCGAGCGAATCGATGCCGTCATTCGGGCGGGGGGGCACGCAATCTGGCTCGACGACAAACGCGACGGACGGCTGTTTCTCATTCAGGGGGAGATCCCCGTCGATGAGATGGGAATGGCGCGACTGATCGCCCGCTTCGACGGTCACAACTGGCCGCGGCCGCTTGTCCGCAATCATGTGGCGGGCACGTTGCTCGGGGCCGATTTTCCCAAACTGCGGAACTTTTCACTGGTGGCCGTGGCCGACGGCGGCCTGCGCTTCGGCTGGATTCTCAGTTGTAATCTCGCCGACGACGCCGACTTCGGATCGGTGCAAACCAGCCTCCTCTCGTCGGTGGCGTCGATTCTTGGCACACACCAGCACAACCTCGAATTGTACCGACAGCACGAAGACCTGCTGCTGAGCTTCGTTCGGTCGCTCGTTTCGACGCTCGATGCCAAGGATGCTTACACCCGCGGCCACAGCGAACGAGTGGCGCTCGTGGCGCGGCGGCTTGGGGCGCACCTCGGGCTTCCCGAAGAAGACCTGCGCAACATCTATCTGTCCGGCCTGCTGCACGACATCGGAAAAATCGGCGTTGACGATCAGGTTTTGCGCAAGCCCGGCCAGCTCACGCGCGAGGAATTCGAGCAGATCAAGCGGCATCCGGTGATCGGCTACAACATTCTCGCCGGCCTGCGAAATCTGCAAGCCGTTCTGCCGGGCGTGCGACATCACCACGAGGCATTCTCGGGCAACGGCTACCCGGACGGGCTGGCGGGAGAAGAGATTCCACTGATGGCCCGGATCCTGGCCGTCGCGGACAGTTACGACGCGATGATCAGCGATCGGCCCTACCGTGGCGGGCTCAAGCTCGAAAAGCTCGAAGAGATTCTTCGTGAGGGCTCAGGCACCCAGTGGGATCCGCGGATTGTGGCCGCCTACTTCACGATCCGCGACGAAGTCCGACAGATCTGCGACACCTCTTCTCCCGGCGGTGAGAACGTGTCGGGAAGCGCCTTCGCCGAACTTGACCGGCTGGCGGAAGAACGCGACCCGCTGCGGACGATTGACGGCATTCGCGGTGCGCTGGGAAACCTTTAGCGCCCCGCGCCCGGCGCGTTCTTCAGAGACAGCAGATACGCGACGAGATGGTAAAAATCGTCGTCGCTGAGCTGCTCGGCGATGTTGGCCGGCATGGGCGAGATCTTCAGGAGTCGCTGTTCGTCGACATCTCCTTTTCCCACCCGCAGCTCTTTACCCATCTCGTTCACGACGATCAGGACTTGCCCCTCTTCGCGGACGACAAGACCGGTCACGGTTTCTCCGTCCTTGAGGCTGATCGTGCTGCCGCGGAACGCCTGGTCGACGTTGCGACTGGGAAGCAAGACATCTTCCAGCAGGCGATCCATCCCGCGGACGCCGATCCCGTCGAGGTCCGGACCAACCTTCCCTCCCTTACCGCCGACACGGTGGCAGTTGGCACAGATCTTCTCGTACACTTCGGCCCCTTTAGTCGCGAGGGGACTGGCCTTATTGAATCCGGCCTGTCGCACTTTGAGCAACTGCCGGAACCGCTCGTCCTCCGACGGAAGGTCGACCAGCAATTTTGCCATTCGCACCTCGACTTCGGAGATCTTCGTCGATTTCAGGCGTTCGGAGACGATTGTATCCTGGAGCAGACGGGCCGAGACTTTGCCTTCCTCCACGAGATTCAGCAGCGCTTGAGCGCCATCGGCTTGCGTTGCCAGCCCGCGGGCGATTGCCAGTGCCACCTGTTCCGGAACGGCTTTCGCCAACCGCAGAAGCTCGCCGCGGCTGGCGTCGGAATTGACGTTCCCCAGAGTTTCCGCACCCTTCTGCCGTGCTGCGATCGGCACTGCCCCATCTTCGACAAATTTGGCCAACAGCGGAACGGCGCGCGAAGCGTCGATGACCGCCAATGCTTCGAACGCCGGCTGGCGCAGCTCCGGCGCGGGAGTTTCGCTGCCGGCCAGCTTCTCCAGAGACGGGATGCCTTCCGGCAGACGGAACTCGCGGGACATCTCAATCCCGGTCCGAGCGGCGCCGTTCGGCGCGGCAGCGAGGAGCTTCGTGGCCAGTTGCGCAGCCGCTTTCCGAAGCACGGGAGAAAGCGGCATGTTGCGGGCCTGGAGCGCCCGATTGACAGCGCGAAGTACGTTGACCTGGGTGTCGTCGTCCTGCGTGGGCCGCACCGCCATGAGGTGCGCTGTCAGCACCAGTAGATTCTCCGGTGGCAAGTGCCGGGTCGCATGCTCGACGAATTCGGACACGCGTCCCTGATCCAAAGCCAACGACTTCAGGTAATCGAGCAAGAATAATCCGGCTTCGGGCTTATGTATGCCCAGAGCGATCTCCGCCAGGCGGCGATAGGAATCTCGTTGATTCGAGAATTCGGCCGTGACATCCTTGAGATCACCGAGCGACGCCAGGCTGTCGCGCAGCGCAATTCGCGTCGTGTGGATCAGGTGCGTGTCGTCGGAAGGCGCGCCTTGCCAGAGCGCCAGGAGCGACGCGATGTTCTCGCGGGCCGGGTGCTGTCCCAACGTATCGGCCGCGGCCCGGCGGACGAAGGCATCGTCATCCTGTAGCAGGCCGACCAGCAACTGACGGACGTCGATCGCCAGGAGCGACCAGTTCATCCCCGCCAGGGCCTGCGCGACGTGGACACGGACCATTCGATCGGAATCTTTGGCGAGCCGCGTCACATCGGCACCGGTCAGATTTCCAAGCCGCAGCAGCACCCATAGCCCGTACGCCCGTTGCAGCGGCGAACCGCTCTCTACGACCGGACGGACGGACGCCAGGGCCGTCGGCCCGATCCGCTGGACGAGCTGATGGACCGCCTGCGTGCGAACGACGATGTTGTCGCTGCCGAGCGCGGCCGTCAGCTTGTCGGCCGAAGCAGTCGCCAAATTGAGGGCGAAGGGCGCGGGCTTGTCCTTTTCGCCGCGATACACGACTCGCCAGATTCGTCCCCGTTCGCGATCGCGCCGCGGATGATACAGATCGACCTCGTAGTGTCCGATGATGCAGTTGTAAAAATCGGCGATGTACAGCGAGCCATCCGGGGCCAGCTTGATGTCGACTGGCCGGAACCAGGGATCGTCACAGCTCACAAAATCGGGCTGCTCCACCGCCGTATACGACGAACCATGCGCCGCCAATTGGTCGTGATTGATCCGCCCCGTGACCGGATTGCCGATGAACACCGTGTGTTGATACGCGGCCGGAAAACCATTCGCCTCGTAATAGACCACACCGCAAATGCCGGTCGAGCCGTGACTGTGGGCAATCATGTCTGGCCCATACCCCAGGCCGTCGTGCGGCTTTCCAAAGCTGGGATAATAGGCTCCGCGAAGCACCATGTAGATCGGTTTGGAATGACAATCGGCGGTGTACAGGTTGTTGAGCGTGTCGCAGGCCATTCCGAACGGGTTGACCTGCCCGTGCGTCCAATATTCGATGTGCGAGCCGTCGGCCCGAAAGCGATAGGTGTTGCCCGAGTTCATGCTGATCGCGTCGCGATCGGCCCCCTCGACCTTCGACGAGTTGCGGAATCCGTGACAGGCATGAATCCAGCCGTCGAGCGTCCACGTGAACGAGCTGGCCATGCCGTGCGTGTCGTCGAAGCCAAACCCGCTGAAGAGCACATCGCGCCGGTCGGCCTTGCCGTCGCCATCGGTGTCTTCGAAGCGATGAATCTGCGGGATCCCGTACCCGAGCACCGCCCCGTTGGCCAGCGGCAAAACGCCGATCGGGATATTGAGTCCATCGGCGAACGTCGAGACCTTGTCGGGAACGCCGTCGCCGTTCGAGTCGCTGATCAGGCGGATCGTGTCGCGTGGCGTGCCTTCTTTCGCCGGAAAGGGATACTCGATCGACTGCGTCACGTACAACCGGCCGGCCGCGTCGAAGCTCATGTTGATCGGCTTCTGGATCGCGGGTTCCTCGGCGATCAGCTCGATTTCGAATCCCGGAGGGAGATGGAACATCTTCTGCTGTTCCACCGCTGGCCGAGCCTCGGTCGGCGCGACGAGAAACACCTGCGGATCGGCGCCGCGCAGCGAAATGCCGCTCAAAAGCAGGACGGCAGCGGCGACGAGCGGTCGAGTGATAGCAGACATGCGCAAAAACACCCTTTTCATACGTGTCGAATGAAGACTTAGGAACGACCGCCTGCGGCTCCCGGGCCGCGGGCGGCTGCAGCGCCGCACACAACGCCTTATCGTGGACCAATCCAGCGCGGGTTACAGCTTCCACCCCGTGCGATACTCGCGAGACAGAAACTGCTGGGCTTCGGGCGCGTTGCGGATTTTCATCGCCGGCCCGTCCCATTCGATTTTTTTGCCGGCGCGAATCGCCACGTTCCCGAGCAACATCGCTTCGGTCAGCAATCCGGCGTAACCGAAGTTCGACAGCGCCAGTTCCGGTTTTCCGGCGCGAATCGCGGCGATCCATTCCTTTTTCTGATTGCTGTCGCTGTTTTTGTCGTCGCCGTTGCGCGGCAGCGTCGGTTCCGGCGGCTTGTAACCATCGAACTCGCTTTTGGGCAGCATCGTGAAGGTGGCACCGTACGCATCGGGAGAATACAGCGTGCCTTTGCTTCCGATCAGCAGCAAGCCGTTCTCTTCGATCTTCTCACCGTGGAACAAATCGGACGGCGGCAAATTTCTCGAGCCATTGCGGACTCCCTCCCACCAGACGAACTTCACCGGGCCGTGCCCGTCGCCCGAAGGAAAATCGTAACTGATCGTGGCCCACTGCTGAAAAGTCTCGGGATTGAACTGCGAATTCTCGGCCGAGATCGACGTCGGATATTTGAGGTTGAGCGCCAGAAACGCCATGTTGGAGACGTGGCAGGCCATGTCTCCCAGGGCTCCGGTGCCGAAATCGCGCCACCCGCGCCAGGCAAAGGGATGATAGGCCGGATGATACGGCCGCTCGGGTGCGGGGCCGAGAAACAGGTCCCAATGAATGTGCTGGGGGATCGCCGGCGTGTCGGAGGGACGGGCGACAATGTCCGGCGCCTGTTTCCAGCGCCGGCCGCAGCGATCGGTCCAGACATGCACGGTGTGCACGTCTCCCAGCACGCCCGAGCGGATGATTTCGATCGAGGTTCGCGAGCCGTCGAGGGACTGCCCCTGATTTCCCATCTGCGTGCAGACGCCGTATTGCTTCGCCGCCTCGCGAAGGGCCCGCGCTTCTGTGACCGACCACGTCAGCGGCTTTTGCGTGTAGACATGCTTCTTCATGCGGATCGCCATCATCGACGCCGGCGCATGGGTGTGATCGGGCGTGCTGACCGTGACGGCGTCGATCGATTTCTCCATCTGCTCCAGCATCTGGCGGAAATCGTTGAACTTCCTCGCATCGGGAAATTTCTCGCCCTTGGTCCCCAGGCGATTGTCGTCAATATCGCACAGGGCCACGACATTCCCGTATTGCCCCGCATGATCGGTGTCGCCCGAACCTTTTCCTCCCACACCGATGCAGGCGATGTTCAGCTTTTCGTTCGGAGACTGAGCGGCCGCGAGCAGGTTCGGCGCGGCGATCCAGGCTCCGACGCCGATGGCCGCCGTTTCCGACAGAAACTGACGCCGATTGTGCTGACGCTTCATCGTTCGGTCCTCGATGCGAGTTGCAGAAACTGCCGCTTCAATTGGATCAAGCCATCATATCAACCGGGCACGAAGCGCCCAGCGACCCGGATGCAGTCGTTTGCCGAGCTCGCGTTCGCCGTGTTACGATGCCGCCGTCAAAGACCTCGCCGAAGACGACGACCAACGACACCACCCGATTCAATCCCCTGCGCCCGGAGAGAACTTCTCATGCGTCCTTCACGATGCGTCGCGCTGTTGTCCCTCGCTTGTGGCCTGTTCGCGATCTGGAGTTCGAGTCCCTTGCAGTTCGTCTCCGGTGACGAAGCAAAACCGGTCGAGCCCGGTTTTCGCCGGATCTTCAATGGAACGACCCTGTCGGGCTGGCATAAGAACCCCGCGAAGATCGGTCACGGGACCGGCGGAAGCTGGACGGTCGTCGACGGAGCGATCACCGGCGAGCAGGATCCGCCTGGCAGCGGGAATGGGGGGATCATTCTCAGCGACGAGTTGTACGGTGATTTCGAGGTGATTTTCGAGACGAACCTCGACTGGGGGCCCGATTCGGGCTTCTTCATGCGCAGCACCGACACCGGAAAATGCTACCAGATGATGATCGACTACCACGAAGACGGGAACCTCGGCGAAATCTATCGGGAGGGGCTCGACGGTGTGACGAACCGCACGTTTTCGTTCGAGGGGGTTTACGCCGACGCCAAGAAAAAGATGCTCAAGGAGATCAAGGCCGTTCCCGCCAAGCCAATCAAATCGGACCACAAAGTCGGTTCGCCTCTCATCAAGCTGGAGGACTGGTCGAAGATCTGGAAGATCGGCGCCTGGAACACGATCCGCTGCCGAGTCGTCGGCAACCCTCCGAAAATCGAAACCTGGATCAACGGCACGAAGATCACCGAGTACACCAGCGACAAAAAGTTCGAGGGACTCCTCGGCGACAAAGGACACATCGCCTTTCAGGTCCACGGCGGCAAGAGCTGGCCGAACGGCGCGAAAGTACGGTTCCGCAACGTGCAGGTGAAAGAGCTCAAGTGACACTTGACTGCGTCTCCGGTTGTCTCATGCCCACACTGCTCGATACGGCGATTGAACGGATCGTATTCTCGCGTGGCTATACGGTTCGATTGCTCGACAAGATCGACGCCGTCGACTGGTTTCGGATGCCGACGCCCGAGGTCACACACATCGCCTGGCAGGTCGGGCATCTTGCTATGGCCGAGTACCGCCTCGTACTCGAGCGAATTCGCGGCGAGCGGCCGGAAGACTCCGCAATGATCTCGCCCGAATTTCTCAAGGCCTTCGGCAAGCAGTCGGTTCCGCATTCCGATCCGAATGGATACCCATCCCCCGCCGAGATTCGGGCCGTCTTCGATCGAGTGCACCGGCAGGCGCTCGACGAATTGCCGGGGTTGCCCGAGGCGGACTGGTTCTCGCCGCCAGTCACGCCGCACTCGCTTTACAACCGCAAGATCGACTCGCTTTTCTGGTGCGCCCATCACGAGATGCTGCACGCCGGCCAGATTGGGCTGTTGAGGCGTCTCCTCGGCTTCATTCCCGTCTGGTAGAATGAGGCCGCATGTCCTCGACGGCTCGCGACGAACTGCTCGCCGACCTCATCGCCCGCCTGGTCGAACAGGCGCAGCGCGATGAAACGCCGCAGCTCGAAATGTTTGTGCGCGATCATCCCGACCTCGCGGCAGAGTTGCGGGAGCTATGGGCAACCGCTCAATTCGCCGAAGACTTTGCGGGAAGCGCGTCGTCCGATCCCTTCGCCGAGACCGTCGCGCCGTCGGGAGCCGTCGAGCGGTCGACCAGTGATGACGATCCGCCGAACCACCCTTTCGCCCGGATCGGCGACTACACCCTGCTCGATAAGATCGGCGAAGGAGGGATGGGCGTTGTCTTCAAGGCGCGACAGATCCGTCTCGACCGCGTCGTCGCGCTCAAGATGATTCAACGGGGCGCGCTGGCCTCCGATGTCGACCTGGCTCGCTTTCGGGCCGAGTCCGCCGCGGCGGCACAGCTCGAACATGCGCACATCGTTCCCGTCTACGAAGTCGGCGAGCATGAGGGGCTCCCCTACTTCAGCATGAAATACGTGGCAGGCACAACATTGGCGCAAAAGCTGGCAGGCGGCCCCCTTCCGCCGCGCGACGCGGCCGCCTTGCTGCTACCGATTTGTCGGGCCGTGGCCTACGCCCACCAACATGGCATCGTCCATCGCGATTTGAAGCCCTCGAATATCCTCATCGACGCCGCCGGCCAGCCACACGTCAGCGACTTCGGCCTGGCAAAACGGATCCCCGAATGTTCCCCGGTCCCGGATCCCCGGTCCCAGGTCCCCGTTGCCGAGCCCGCACTCACCCGCACCGGAGCCATCCTCGGCACACCCGCATTCATGTCGCCCGAACAGGCCGCCGGCAGTCGCGGAGAAGTCGGCCCGGCCAGCGATGTGTATTCGCTCGGAGCGGTACTCTATCACTGTCTCACCGGTCGCCCGCCGTTTCAGGCGGCTTCGCCGGTCGACGTGGTGATGATGGTCCTCGAGCAGGATCCGGTTTTGCCGCGCATTCTCAATCCCAAAGCCGATCCCGAGCTGGAGATGATTGCGCTCAAGTGCCTGCAGAAGCCAGCCGAATTGCGATACAAGTCGGCCGACGCGCTCGCCGACGATCTGGCGGCCTACCTCGCCAACGAACCGATCTCGGCCCGCTCGACCAATG
>JAGVKR010000026.1 GCA_020050375.1 Planctomycetales bacterium | reverse complement strand
GTTGGAAGTCACCATCCACGCCATTCGAAAATACCTGACCACTGGCCACTTGCCGCCGCTTCCCTCTCGGACCGCTTCAAACGGCTGAAGTGTTACGGAGTTCGGAATTTGGAGTGGCAGTCGCCGCAGGTCATCCTTCAATTCCGCACTCCGAACTCCGCATTCCGAATTTCTTCCACTTGCGCGTCGGCTCGCGTGGGCAACACCCCGGTTTATGGAGTGATGGAAGTAAGCAATCTCTTGGAATCGAACAAGTTGCAATTGACTCATTTTTCCAAACCGCATATAAGCAGCGCCTGAAGCTTGTCCTAAATGACCGGCGGTTGTTGTGGACGAGTTGTGAACAAGTCTTACGTGTACGACAGATCGGCTGCCACTTTCTTCGGGTGCCGGAGTGGCTTTGAGCCGTTTCCTTTCGAACAGGCGTCCGAATCCAGCGTGACAGGAGTTTTCGACATGGCTGCCAAGAAAACGAAAACCAAGAAATCAACGAAGGCCAAGACCGGCGCGAAGAAGACGGCCAAGAAGAAGTAACGCCGACTTCACGTCCAGCGGTCCGACGCGTTCGGAACGCCTGTCACAACAGCGATCAGGCTGAGCAAACCGCTCGGCCTGTTTGCATTTCGGTGCCGACGATTCGTCACCGCAACGACGCTGTTCAGCTCTTACGGCTTCACGGGATCAGCACCGCCTCCCCGTCGTTGATCGTTCCCAGGCGTGAGATCACGAATTGATCGGACAGAGATGGGAGAGACGGGTGGGAGAGACGGGATCGGGGACCGGGAAGCGTGGGTCGAGGATAGAGCGGGGTGGGGGGAGTTCGTACAATACCGGGATGAACGAACTTTCCGATTGGAGACCGAGGGCGAGCCTCGATCGACTAAAGCTACGCGCAAGATTGTTGGCGGAAGTCCGGCGATTTTTCGATGCGCGGGGGTATTGGGAAGTCGATACGCCGATCGTCTCGCAGGAACGCGGAGTCGACGCACACCTGGAATCGTTTCTGGTGGTCGGCGAGCCGACAGCGTTGGCCGAACCATCGGCTCGAACAGTATGGGCGAACCCCCGGTATTTGCAGGCCTCTCCGGAATTCGCCATGAAGCGGCTGCTCGCCGCGGGAGCCGAAGCGATCTACCAGGTCGCGCATGTTTTTCGGAGCGGCGAGCGGGGAAAGCTGCATAACCCCGAGTTCACAATGGTCGAATGGTATCGCGTCGGCGACACGCACCACGACCAGATGCAGGTTGTGGAAGATCTGGTTGTCGCTGTTTGCAGGGCCGCGCAGGATCGGTGCGAAAAAATGAATGCCGTGGCCGCCGGCACTGAACGAAGCTCGGACGCCTTGAGCACCCCTTTTCTGCGGACGACGTATCGCGAGGCGTTCGTGCGGCATGCCGGAGGCGACGTCGTATCGATGGAAACCAGGCAGATTCGGAACTGGGCCGGCAAGCGGGGACTTCATGCCCCCCCCGGCTTGACCGACGACGACCGTGACGGCTGGCTCAACTGGCTCTTGGCAGAGCTGGTCGAGCCGCATCTGGGGCGCGATCGGCCCGAGTTTCTTCTTGACTACCCGACGTCGCAAGCGGCCCTCGCCCGGGTCCGCCCCGAGTCTCCTCCAGTGGCCGAACGATTCGAGCTTTATTGCCTGGGCATCGAACTGTGCAACGGTTATCACGAACTGGGAGACGGCAACGAAATTGCCCGGCGGATCGAAGTCGAATCGACGCGCCGGGTGAAGGAAGGACAGACACCACTGCCGATCCCCAGGCGGTTTCTCGCGTCGATGCGCGCCGGACTGCCCGATTGCTGTGGCGTCGCGCTCGGTTTCGATCGACTGATGATCGTCGCCACCGGCGCCGCGTCGATCGACGAAGTGATCCCGTTTTCGTTCGAGCAGGCATAGCCCGAACCGAGGATGACGCGCGCTGGAAAGGTAGCGGTCTCTCGCGGCAGCCCCCGCCGCGGCGAGGTCAAAAGTTGTCGCTCACCCGCTCGTTTCCATCACGTGTGGCGAGGGACTGCAGGATGACCGAGCTGATCGACTTGCTGATCCCCCGGGCCGAACCATCTGCCATCGCGAAATTGACGATGTCGACGTGATGGCTGCCGAAGCCGAAAATCAGAAAATAGGTCTCGCTCCCGGGAACGGCCTGCAGCGATTGAATATCGACACAACCGGTCGACGTGCTGCCGGCTCCTCCCACTCCACCGCCCGCACCTCCACCCGTTCCGCCGCCACCCGTTCCGACGCCCCCGCCCCCGCCCCCAGTGCTGCTTCCACAGCCGGCAGGAAGCTTGTCGCTGGCCCAGTCGAAGATCGAGCGCGGGACAGGCTGCGTCGATGTAGGAAGGAGCTCCTCCGGCCGGGGAACGCGGGCACAACAACTGAGCGCGTCGCCCCAGAAACCGAAGGGGGATTCGCCGAACATCAGGGTCGTGGTCGTGCCGTCCTTGATGTTTTGATCCGAGGTCATGCTATTCATGTAAAACGTGCCGTTGGTGTAGGTCGTCCCCATGTTGCCGCGGTAATTGGTGTAAGCCAAGCCACCGCCGTTCTGGTTGGCACTGGGACAGACGTAGCTGCTGATGGTATTGGTGAGAGCCGGTGAGTTGGGCTTCCCTCCCTTGGGTAAGCGATAGTCGATCCCCATGGTCGTCGCGTCCATCTGGGGAAGCATCAGCGCGTGCCAGCCCCACAGATCGGAAATGCTCCATTGGAGACCGCTCACCGCGAGCTGACTCTTATCGGGGAGCTTGAACTTGAATTCGCCGCTGGGGGTCCCGTAGTGGAGCGCGGTCGGCGCCTGTTCCAGAGCATCGAAGGGGGCGATCCATCCCGAGGGGAAACTCCTGTGTGCCGACAGGTAGTTGTGGGCGGCCAGCCCGATCTGCTTGAGGTTGTTGAGGCATTGCGACCGGCGGGCCGCTTCGCGCGCCTGCTGGACCGCCGGCAACAGCAAAGCCACGAGAATGGCGATGATCGCCATCACCACGAGGAGCTCGACAAGCGTGAACGCCCGGGGCGTTTCGTCAACCGTCCGAACTTTGGCCACGCGAACGGCAGAGCTCATGTCGATTCTCCGATAATTCCGAAAGAACGAACCCATCGCGGTCGACGTTGTGACCGCAGGAACTGCTCGTTTCGAGCGTATCTCAACCCCGGTGGGAATGCAATTCTAATCCTGCAGCTCGACCGTCCAGTAGGCGTCGTCCAGAAACTGCTTCCAGGATTCGTATTTGACGCACGTCAACTGGTGCGAAAGCATCGGGCTTCGGCGGGGTTTGACGGGCCGTTTCTTGAGCCGCATGCCCGCCTCGTGCGGGGTCCGGCCCCCTTTGCGAACATTGCAGCGCAGGCACGCGCAAACGATGTTCTCCCAGTTCGTCAGCCCCCCCTGACTGCGCGGCAGAACATGGTCGAGGCTCAATTGCTGCGTCGGGAATTTTTGCCCGCAGTATTGGCAGCGGTTTTCGTCGCGTAAAAAGATATTGCGACGGTTGAACTTGATGACGTTCTTCGGAAACAGATCGTAGCGCAACAGGCGTATGACGCGCGGCACCTGAATCTGGAAGTTGACGGCGCGGATCCAGTCTTCGTGGTCTTTGCGCCCTTCGACAGACGCCTTCCACTCGCTGACCTCGCGCCAGCTCTCGAAGTCGTACGAGACGTAAGCGCCGTTCTCGACGCTCACGACTTCTGCCAGGTCTTTGCACAACAGGCAGAAGGCGCGCCTGACGGACATGACCTGAATGGCCATGTACAGCCGGTTGAGCACCAGCACGCTCGATTGCATCGCCGCACTCGGCCCCGCCGCCATCTGTCACCTTCCCTTTCGAGAACAGGCCCGGATCAAGACAGGTCGTGCCGCTGAACGGTTCACCGATGACGGCCATCATCGGTGAACACATATAGATCAGCTTCGATCCGAATTCTAGCAGTCGTCGTTTCATTCGACAACCGCGCCACGATGCAGCGCGCATCCGAAGATGGCAAGACGAGCCCGAAGCGCAAACGCCGACGTGTTAAGATTCCGCGAAGTCCCGCTGGACTCTACGCCAGCCCCTCGACCCGCGTTCCTTCCGACAGCGACTGGCGAAGGCGCTGGAATCCATCGTCGTATTCGATCGTTGGATCGATCCCGAGATGGTGGAAGATCGTCGCCGTCAGGTCGGCGGGGGAGACAGGCTGGTCGGCCACATAACCGCCGGTCGGGGTTGTCGCGCCATAGACCTGTCCGCCGCGCACG
>JAGVKR010000556.1 GCA_020050375.1 Planctomycetales bacterium | reverse complement strand
GCGGACGGCACGCCGATCGACAATATCCGCCCGGCCGACAAAGACGCCCGCGTGCAGCAGCTCAAGCTGTCGTTGCTCCGCACGCAGGACGGGGCCTTTTCGCAGTCGCTGGGGGTCGATGACGGCGTGGAATCGGCGATCCGCAATTACGAGATGGCCTACCGCATGCAGTCGCTCGTGCCCGACGTGCTCGACCTGAGCCGCGAAACCGAAGACACGCAGAAACTCTACGGCATCGATTCGGACGTCCCTTCGAAACGGCTGTACGGCATCCAGTGTCTGCGGGCGCGGCGGCTCGTCGAAAGCGGCGTGCGGTTCGTCGAGATTTCGTGTCCCCCCGGCGCCTCGAACGGCACGTGGGACCAGCACAGCAAATTGAAAACGGGGCACGAGAAGAACGCGCTCGACACCGACCAGGCCGTCGCCGGGCTGATCAAAGACCTCAAAGCCCGCGGCCTGCTCGACGAAACGCTCGTCATCTGGGCCGGCGAATTCGGGCGGACACCGCATTCGGCCGGCCGCGACGGCCGCGATCATCATCCGCAGGGCTTCACGGTGTGGATGGCCGGGGGAGGAATCAAAGGGGGGACGATCTACGGCGCGACCGACGAGCTGGGCATGGACGCCGTGGAAAATGTCTGCCAGTTTCACGACCTGCACGCCACGATCCTGCACCTCTTGGGTCTCGATCACGAACGGCTCACCTACCGCTACAGCGGCCGCGACTTCCGCCTGACCGACGTTCACGGCGAAGTCATCGACGCGATATTGGCGTGACGCGAGCGGCCGAGCGAACCGTTCCCGCTCTCCGCGAGATTATTTTCGAGGGTGCCACGGCCAGCGCCCGAAGGAAGTCGGCCGTGCGAACGGTGTGCTGACAGACCACGTCCAGAGACGCTCGCACGGCCGACTCCCGTTGGTCGCTGGCCGTGGCACCCAAAGCATGTGGAGAGATTCAGCAGCGGGTTGCCGCTATCCTTGATGGTCCAGCGCGTGACGACGTTGGCCGGTGTATGTCGCTTTGCTATGTATCTCGGGAAGAGACTCGAATGGAAGCCGTAGAGCGCCAGGTGCGGCAGTGGCTGGAACAGGTCGTCATCGGGATGAATCTCTGTCCGTTTGCGGGGATACCTTTTCGAAACGGCCAGGTTCGGATCACTGTCAGTCAGGCCGTGGCTGAAGAGACTCTGCTGGCTCATCTGCAGAGTGAGTTGTCGCTGCTCGACGAAACGCCGGCGACCACGATCGAAACAACATTGCTCGTCATTCCCGGCATGCTGGCCGACTTCGACACCTACAACCAGTTTCTGGATGAGGTGGATGCCCTGCTGCGGCAAAGGGGCTGGGAAGGGACGTATCAGGTCGCGAGCTTTCATCCGCGCTACCGATTTCTCGGAACGAACGAAGACGACGCCGGCAATCTGACCAACCGTTCCCCCTGGCCGATCCTGCACATCATTCGCGAAGCGTCCATCGACAGGGCTCTGGCAGACTACCCGGAGCCGGAAACGATCCCGGAGGAAAATATCCGGAAGATGAAGTCGCTCAGACCGGAAGAGCGACGCGATCACTTCCCGTGGCAATTCTCCGATAGCGATTCATGACACGCGCATGACCGACCCCGCTCCCGAAAAACCGAAGCGCCGTCCGCGTTATCGCGGCAAGAACCCGCGGCATTTCGACGAGAAATACAAAGAGCACCAGCCCGAGCGCTATGCCGACGACGTCGCGAAGGTGATCGCCAGTGGCAAGACACCCGCGGGAACGCATCGGCCCGTTCTCGTGCGGGAGATTCTGGAAGTCCTCGCACCGAAACCGGGCGATGTTGCGGTCGATTGCACGCTGGGCTACGGCGGTCACGCCGCCGAACTTCTCACCGCTGTCCAGCCCGGTGGCCGGCTGCTCGGAATCGATGCCGACCCGATCGAGCTGCCCAAGACCGAAGCTCGACTGCGCGGTCTCGGCTTTCCTCCGGATTCGCTTGTCGTGCGACGGACAAACTACGCGGGCGTGGCACAGTTCATTGCCGCTGAGTCGCCCGGCGGCGTAGATTTGCTGCTGGCGGATCTCGGCGTCTCGTCGATGCAGGTGGATGACCCCGCACGCGGCTTTTCTTTCAAAGCCGACGGTCCTCTCGACATGCGAATGAACCCGCTGCGGGGCACAACGGCCTCGGCCCTGTTATCCAAGCTCGATGAAGACGGCTTGGCTCAGCTCCTGACCGATAACGCCGACGAACCTCGTGCCGGCGAGCTGTCGCATCAGATTCTGCGCGCCCACGCGCGAACGCCGCTCGATACGACGCAGTCGCTGGCAGACGTTGTGCACGCGGCCTTCGCTCGGCTTCCCCGCCACTCCAGCGGTACGGCCGATGATGCGGTTCGCCGCATCTTTCAGGCGCTCCGCATCGCCGTGAACGACGAGTTCGGCGCCTTGGCGGCCTTGCTTCGCAACCTTCCGTTTTGCCTGAAGCCGGGAGGCCGGGCCGCCATCCTGACGTTCCACTCGGGTGAGGACCGGCGCGTGAAACTGGCCTTCAGGGACGGTCTCCGCAGCGGTGTCTACACCTCGATCGCGGAAGAAGTCCTCCGCGCCTCTGCTGAAGAGCAGCGCGCCAATCCGCGGTCATCGTCGGCCAAACTGCGTTTCGCGATCCGTGGATCATGAGCTTGAGTTCTGAGAGCGTGAGCGAGTTTGTAGTGTGGACTTCAGTCCACACGAAATGTTGCCTCGTGTCGGCTGAAGCCAACACTACAAATTGTGTGCGATCGAATGAACCGTCGAAAATATCACACGCCCTGAGCAGCCGCTCCTCCGGCCCGGGTTTGATCTCGACGGCACACCTCAGATGGTGACGTGCGTCAGGGCTCCATCGCCTTACATTCCAGCACGAATCCGAGTGGGAGCATAATCCCGCGCCGGCGAGGCTGCCATTGGGAGCCGTGCCGGAATAAGTAGCCAGACGTTGTCTCTGACTTGCCGCAAATCAATACGAGTGGACGATAGACAATTTCTCCGGCAGTCCAGAGTGACGGAGAATCGAGCGTAGAGGCCAGCCAGCACGCCGGCCCGAAGCTGGCGGCATACAGCACCGGCAGCGCGATCACCGTCGCGGCGATCCACAGCCAGAGCGGGCGTTTGCGGCGGTCGGTCATGGTGCGTTCAACGTCCGATACGCTCGTGCCCGCGATACCAGAACAAAACGACAATCGCCAAGCTCATGGGGGTCTGACGGCCGCAAACGGGTGCGTCTTGTAGCCCGTGAATCTCGTTCACCGACCGGGCAAAGTCGCCGGGGATCTTCCGCCCGTCGGAACTGCGCGACATCAAAAACCGGAACCCTTGCTCGCGCCCGAAAATGTCCCCCATCCAAACGCTTTACCGCGCTGCATTTCCCCGGCGACAGGCTATGATATAGGGAAGCGTTGATCGGTCCCCGCGACCGGTCGAACGCCCCCGCCCGAACCTGCCCTCCATTGAGACCGTCCGATGTTGATTCGTCTGTGCATTGCAACGCTGCTCGTCGTCGCCGGCAACGGGGCCTGGGCGGCCGCGCCGATTGATTTTCAGCGGGACGTTCAGCCGATTCTCGCCGAGCATTGCGCGCAGTGTCATGGCGTCGACGCCGCCGAACGGAAGAGCGGCCTGCGGCTCGATCTGCGCGACAGCGCTCTGAAGGGGGGCGATTCGGGGACTGCCGCGATCGTCCCCGGCCAGCCGGAAAAGAGCGAGCTGATCCAGCGGATCGCGTCGACTGACGCCGAAGTTCTGATGCCGCCGCCGAAACACAAAAAGCCCCTCTCGGCGAAGCAGGTCGACACGCTCAAGCAGTGGGTCGGCGAGGGAGCCAAGTACGAATCGCACTGGGCCTTCCTTGCGCCGCAGAAGGCAAAATTGCCGGAGGTCGGCACGGCGCATCCGATCGATGCCTTCCTCATCGCCCGTTTGAAAGAGCGGAATCTCTCGTTGTCTCCCCAGGCCCCGCCGGCAGTATTGCTCCGGCGTCTGTCGCTCGACCTGATCGGCCTGCCGCCGTCGCCCGAGGAGCTGGCTGCCTTCGAACAGCGCGGATACGACGCCACGGTCGAGGCGCTTCTCAAGAGCGAACGCTATGGCGAAAAATGGGCCCGGCACTGGCTCGACGTGGCCCGCTATTCCGACACCAACGGATACGAAAAAGATCTTCAGCGCGAGCAGTGGAAGTGGCGCGACTGGGTTGTCGACGCCCTCAACCGCGACATGCCTTACAACCAATTCGTCGTCGAGCAGCTCGCGGGAGACCTGCTCCCCGGCGCGACGCAGTCGCAGATCATCGCCACCGGGTTCCTGCGGAACAGCATGATCAACGAAGAAGGGGCGATCGTCGCCGAGCAGTTCCGCATGGCCGAGATGTTCGACCGCATGGACTGCATCGGCAAGGCGGTGCTGGGGCTGACGACCCAATGCGCCCAGTGCCACACGCACAAGTTCGATCCGCTGACGCACGACGAATATTACGGCCTGTTCGCGTTCCTCAACAATTCCTACGAAGCCCAATCGTGGGTCTACACCGATGAGCAACAGCAGCAGATCGCCGCGATTCACGAAAAGATTCGCGACGCCGAGCAGCGTCTGAAAGCCGCGCGCCCGCAGTGGGAGCAGGAGCTCGCCGAGTGGGAGCAAACCCTCACCGGGCAGCCGATCGCCTGGGAGCCGCTCGTCGCGACCGAACTGGGAACAATCAGCGGCCTCAATCACCCGACGCAGGAAGCCGACAAGTCGCTCCTGATGAAAGGGCACAGCAGCAACGACGTGTTCATGATCTCGGCCCCGGCCCTCAACGGCGTGACCGGGCTGCGTCTCGAAGCGCTCAACCATCGCGACCAGCCGTTTGGCGGTCCCGGCCGCAGCCGCCTCGGCACGTGGGGAATGAACGAAGTCGAAGCCTTCATCAAAAAGCCCGACGGCACAGAGTGGGAGAAGGTGAAGCTCGCCAGCGCGACCACCGATTTTTCCGAGGCGGAAAAGAAAACCGACGACGGCAAGAAGGCCAACGGACCCGTGAGCTTCCTCATCGACGGCAAAGACGAAACCACATGGACCGCCGATCGGGGCCTCGGCCGCCGCAATCAACCCTCCGTCGCCGTCATCCAGTTCGAGCAGCCGCTCGCCGACCTGCCGGAAGGAACGCAATTCAAAGTGGCGTGGCGGATGACCGACATGGTCGGCTGCCTGCGCCTCAGTATCACCCGCCAAGCCGCGCCGACGGCGCCG
>JAGVKR010000734.1 GCA_020050375.1 Planctomycetales bacterium | reverse complement strand
TTGGACCCCCGCCGCACCGGCATTCGCCATGCCGGAAAACTTTCCTCCTCATTGCCTTTCGTGACCATCATGCCCTTGAAAAAAAACACAGCCGCTGGGGTGATCAAACGCATACGCCGCTTCCGGGCCGATAATAACATAACCGAAAAAATTCGAGGGCTATTTAGAGATCAGCCCGGTCGCGAACCTCGCCAAATGCGACTTTCGTCAGCAGCCGTCCGTCGCGGAAGACTTCGCCGAGTTGATCGGCTCCAGCATCCCGCTCGGCGATCGTGTGCCACCCTTCGGATTGGATCAGCTTCAACCGGCCCCGTTTCGAGTCCTTCGAACGGTCGGTCGCGGGTTGTTTGAAGACGTCGCGCCCCGTTCCGTCGACTTCGACGTACGAGCACTTGAGCGCAAACGATTGGGTGTCACGGTCGAGCTTTTGCAGCAATCCACCGCCGGAACCAAAGGCGACGTTGTCGGCCGACCATTCACGGGTTTTCATTTCGTGGAGCACCTCGCCCACAGTTTTGTCGTCGATCCCGTCCCCTTGGGATATTGCGCGAGCATGTTCCGCATGGCCTCGACTTCGTGCTCCGCGCCCCAGGCGGTGATCGTGCTGTGCTCGGAAGCCGGGATGCTGAACCCCGCCATTTCTTCGCCGTAGAAGCGCTGCAGGAGCAAGAGCCCCGCCAGATTGTCGGTCCCCCGGAAGTGGACGAGATGGGCCGCTCCGCCGATCGCGGCCTGCTCAGGGCACGAAACGCCGCGGAACCCGAAATCGTGAAGCTTGAAATCGATCTCGCCCGCGCTCCCCGTCTCGTCGAGAAATCTGCGAATGACCGATTTCATGAATCGGCCGCGAGCCGCGACCGTCGCGGGATACCACAGTTGGACCAACAGTGTTTCGAGATGGTTCGTGAGCCACCAGCAGCGCGGGTCGGTATTCTCGATCGTCAACAGCACATTGCCGGAAGGCACAGCAGTCCCCTCCGGGACCGCCCTGATCGAGACAGGGAGACGGCCTCCATGCTGTGCGACGATGTGCTCCCAGCCCTCCCGGTTGAACAACCCTGTCCGTTGAAAATGCAGCCGGGCGAACGATTCGGCCTCGTCGATCTTCGCACGCGTGACGACCGCCCCTTCGAAATACCGCTTGAGCAGGTATTGCAGTCCGAAAAACACCGTTTCCGGATACTTCGCCCCCTTCCGGGCTTCGAGGTACGAGTACACCTTCTGCGTGCCGGGCGGATATTGTCGCCAGTGCGTGAGCTTGTACGAGTCGGTGAGGAGACAGACGTTGTCAAGAAAGCCGGCGTCGTTCATGCCACGATCGTAAGCCGTCCGGTTTCGAGTGACAATCGCGATGGCGCCGTGCACGATTCGATCTCGGTAGATAACGCCTTCTGCAAGGCGGCTATTGCTCCGGGGTGAAAACCTGCCGACAGTACGGGTTGAGCGCTCTCGAACCGGCCGATACCATAGAGAGACGATTGGTGGGCCGATCAATCGGCGGCCATTCCGCCTCGGCAGCACGCGATCCCTCCCCCATCCGGGGCCTGACGGTCCCCGGCTCGCCGCGATGGCTTACCATGACACGAGTTGGAACGACTCTCGCCTGGATCGGATTCGCGCTGATCGGTGCGAATGGCGTCCTGTTCACCGGCGCACTCGCGGCCGAAGAAGCCGCTCCGACCACTGCCGCCGTACCGTCTGTCCCCGACGCAGCCGAAATCGAGTTCTTCGAATCGAAAATCCGTCCTCTGCTCGTCAAGCGGTGCTTCGAGTGCCACTCCGATCAGGGAAAGGGAATCAAAGGCGGTCTCCGCCTCGATCTGCGTTCCGGCCTCCTGACCGGTGGCGACAGCGGAGCGGCGGTCATTCCGGGGAAGCCGGCCGAAAGCCTGCTCGTCGACGCGATCAACTACTCGCAGGACAGCGCCCAAATGCCTCCCCGCGGAAAGCTGCCGCAGGCTGAAATCGATTTGCTCACCGACTGGGTTCGCCGCGGAGTGCCGTATCCCGAAAATCCGACGGTCAAAGATAGCCCGAAGAAACACGCCGGCATTGATTTCGAAAGCGGTCGGCAATTCTGGTCGTTTCAGCCGGTCCACGAACATCCGTTGCCCGCCGTGAAACAAGTCGGCTGGGGCGATCGCCGGATCGATGCATTCGTCCTGCACAAGCTGGAAGCCGCGGGGCTCGCTCCCAATCCGCCGGCCGATCGACGGATGTTGCTGCGACGTTTGTCGTTCGACCTGATCGGACTCCCTCCGACGCCCGAAGAGATCGCGGCCTTCGAAGCTGACACGGCCGCAGATGCATACGATCAACAGGTCGATCGGCTGCTCGCATCGCCGCACTACGGCGAGAAGTGGGGCCGGTTCTGGCTCGACCTTGTGCGCTATTGCGATGTCCCTGAAGTCTGGGCGATCGACAAGCACGCTCAGGCGTGGCTCTACCGCGACTGGGTGGTGCAGGCCTGGAACGACGATCTCCCCTTCGATCGCTTTCTCGAAATGCAGTTGGCCGCCGATCTGGTTCCCGAAGCGCGGCCGACCGACATCGCCGCCCTGGGTTTTCTGGGGCTCAGCCCCAACTACTGGAAAGAGCTGAAGCTTGACCCGGGTGTCATCAAGGCCGTCGTCGCCGAAGAATGGGAAGAGCGGATCCACACCCTCTCAGGGGCGGTTTTGGGCCTCACCGTCGCCTGTGCCAGGTGTCACGACCACAAGCAGGACCCCATCAGCCAGACCGACTACTACGCGCTCGCCGGCGTTCTCGCCAGCACGAAGCTCGTCCCCCGCTCGATCCTGCCGGAGGCCGATGCAAAAGTCGTCGCCGGCGCCCGCGAGCAGATTCAGGCGTGGCAAAAATCGCGCGACGAGCTGCTCGCGCAAAAGCCCGAGCCTTCTCCGGAAGCCAAACAACAGGCGGAAGAGCTCGCCGCGAAGATGGCCGAGCTCGAACGGACGACGCCGCACTACGGTGTCCCGCTCGCCTATGCCGCCGAAGAAGCAAGCCTGCACATCCTTCCCGACGGAACCGACAAGACAAAGCTCGAATACAAGCCGGGAGAAGCGCAGAACGTCGCCTTGCAGATTCGCGGAAACCCGAGCAATCCGGGGCCGGTCGTTCCGCGCCGATTTCTGACCGTCCTCTCCTCCGCCGAGCAAACTCCCTTCCAGCAGGGGAGCGGTCGCCGCGAGCTGGCCCGCGCCTTTGTCGGCGAAGCGGCCCCGCTCACCGCAAGGGTGATCGTGAATCGGATCTGGCAGCAGCATTTCGGGCAGGGACTGGTCGACACCCCCAGCAACTTCGGGACGACTGGCTCGCCCCCCTCGCACGCCGAGCTGCTCGACGATCTGGCCGCGCGCTTCATCGCCAACGGCTGGTCGCTGAAAGGGCTGCATCGCGAACTGGTCCTCTCCGCCACCTATCGACAATCGAGCGCTTACGACCGGGCCAAAGATGCCATCGATCCCGACAATCGGCTGCTGTGGCGCGGCAACCGTCGACGCCTCGACGTCGAGGCGTGGCGCGACGCGATGCTGGAGATCACCGGCCGCCTGAACCGGCACGTCGGCGGCCCCGACCAGAATCTGGACGACCCCCAAAACAACCGCCGCACGCTCTATGGAACCGTCAAACGCCGCGACCTGCACGCCATGCTGCGGCTGCTCGATTTTCCGGACCCGACAACTCACAACGCCACGCGCGACCTGACGACCACCCCGCTCCAGCAGTTGTTCGTCCTCAACAGCCCCTTCATGCGCGAGCAGTCAATGGCACTTGTCGAGCGCGTCCGGCGGGAAGCCCCCGGCGACGTCGACAGCCAGGTCCGCCATTTATACCGCCTGCTCTTCGCTCGCGCCCCGACCGACAGGCAACTGGAATTCGCCCGCAGCTTTCTCGCCACCGCCGGAACAGATGCCGCACTCGCCGACGAGCTCTGGAAGCAATACGCCCAGGCCCTGCTGAGCAGCAATGAATTTGCGTTTGTCGATTGAGAGGAACCATCGTTGAGCCGCGAGGCGCAGCCGAGTGCCTTGTGAACCAACCTGACACCGAAGCCGACCGCTGTGCAGTCGATCGTCATAGCGATTATGATCTAACCGTCGAATATGACGACGTGCAGTCGGCGATTTGAGGCGTAAAATGAGCAGTGTTCTGTCTTCCAGCTTGGCACGACCCGATCGTCGGGTGCCGCAGTTGTACGGCGGTGATCGGCTCACACAGGCCGAGTTTCACCGGCGGTGCATCGCGTGCCCCGAAGACAAACATTTCGAGCTGATCGAAGGAACCGTCGTCATGGCATCGCCGGTAGGGAACGACCATGCCAGGTATCATGGGAGCCTTGCCCATGTTCTGGGGCAGTTCGAGGCGGCGACGACCGGCATCGAACTGGCAATTGACGGAACGGTCATTCTCGACGATGAGACAGAGATCCAGCCGGACACCTGCTTGCGCATTCTTCCGGAGTGTGGCGGGCAAACGACGCTCACTCGCAAGGGACAATACGTTCAGGGGGCTCCCGAATGGATTGGCGAAATCGCCCACAGCACCGTCGCGATCGACCTGCATCAAAAGAAATCCGCTTGTCAGCGGGCGGGCGTCCACGAATACCTCGTGCTCTGCGTCGCCGAGCAAGAGATTCTCTGGTTCAATTTCAAGTCGCGCCGCCAAATCGCTTGTGATGAGCTCGGAGTCTTTCGATCGCGTGCCCTCCCCGGATTGTGGATAGACGGCCGCGCACTGCTCGCTCGCGACGGACGGCGTCTCACGGAGACGATGACATCCGGTCTGCAATCGCGCGAGCACTCGGAATTCGTTCGTCGTTTGCAGGCCGCACGCAAGGGACGATGAATTGATCCAAGCCGTCAACGCACACTGCAACGCCCGTCAATCCACTCACAAAGAACCGTGAACACCACTCCCCATTCCGCACTCCGCACTCCGAGCTCCGCGTTCCCCCCTCCCCTCTCGCGCCGCGCGTGGCTGCGATCGACCGGCGGCGGATGGGCGACACTGGGGCTCGCCAATGTGTTGAATGCCGGCGACCGGCAAGCCAAGGGACCGCTGTTCGCCCCGCGCGCCAAGCGGGTCATTCACCTGTTCATGAACGGCGGGCCGTTCCAGGCCGACACGTTCGATCCCAAGCCGAAGATCAACGAGTTCGCCGGCCAGCGTCCTGACGCCGTCCAGCTTCGAACCGAGAACGTGACCGGCGGATTGATGGCGGTCCCCTATGCCTTCGCGCCGCGCGGACAAAGCGGCCTCGAAATCAGCGAGCTTCTGCCGCGGCTCTCGCAGCATGCCGACGAGCTGTGTGTCATCCGCTCGATGCACACCGACAACCCCAATCACGGGCCGGCCCTGTTCATGATGAACAACGGCACGATCGCCCCTCTGCGGCCGAGCATGGGCTCGTGGTCGCTCTATGGACTGGGGAGCGAAAACGAGAACCTGCCGGGGTACGTCGTCCTCTGTCCCGGCCGTCCGGTCCGTTTTTCGGAATTGTGGACGAACGGCTTTCTCCCCGGCGAGCACCAGGGGACGTACATCAACCACGCCGATCTCTCGCCGGCGAAGATGCTCCCCTACCTCAAGAACCCCACGCTCGATCCGGTCGCCCAGCGCCGCCAGTTGGACCTCCTGCGGCAATTGAACGACGACCATCTCGCCGAACGCGGCGTTGATCGGGCGCTCGACGCCCGCATCCATTCGATGGAGACGGCGTTTCGCATGCAGTTCGCCGCCACCGACGCCTTCGACATCAGCCGCGAGCCCGAGGCGGTCCGCGAGGAATACGGCAAAAGTCCCTTCGCCAATGGCTGCCTGCTCGCGCGGCGGCTCGCCGAACGCGGCGTGCGGTTCACGCAGGTCTACTACGGCGACGGCCAGCCCTGGGACACCCACCGCAACCACGACGAGCTGACGCGCAAGCTGTGCGCCGACATCGACCAGCCGATCGCCGCTTTGCTGGCTGATCTCAAGCGGCGCGGCCTGTTGGACGAAACGCTCGTCATCTGGGGAGGCGAATTCGGCCGCACCCCCACAAGCGAGAGCAACGACGGCCGCGACCACAACCACCTCGGCTTCACGATGTGGATGGCGGGCGCCGGCGTCAAAGGGGGCTTCGCCTACGGCGCGACCGACGACTTCGGTTTTCGAGCCGTGGAAAACAAAGTCCACGTCCACGACCTGCACGCCACGATCCTGCACCTCCTGGGCCTCGACCACGAACGCCTGACCTACCGCCACGCCGGCCGCGACTACCGCCTCACGGACGTCTTCGGCAACGTCGTCAGCGAACTGCTGGCGTGAGCGCTTTCGGTAGGTCAGGCTTTGCCTGACGCTCATCAGATTGGACGTCCAATTTCGGTCCCGGCAGGCACAGCCTGACCTGCGCCACTGGGGGAATTGAAGATCCCCTTTCGTTACGTTCGGTTGGAAGGCTGGCCTCACACGATGGACGCCGCTGTGCCGGTGAATAGCCATTGCCGGCACCAGATCCTGAATTTCCTGCGGGAGCAGGTCGGGCCGTGAGCGTGTTCGTTTCCCAAGGTGAATATGGGGAACAAGGGGGAAGAGACTATTGGTCAGTTGCATCGCGATCAAACCCGGTGTGTGATGGTATCCGTTTTAACCCACATTCCGCGTGAAGGGCCAGCGCATGAACTACCCCGCTTCCGCCCGCCAAATCGAGTTTCTCAAGAATTTGGGTTTCAAGGTGAGCCGCAATCTCTCAGCGGACGAGGCATCCGCCCTGATTGACGAATTGCTGGAGCGGGAAAATTGCGAGGGAGTCAAACTCAAGTGTCCCGCATGTCGTAAGTTGCTTAACGAGCGTCCGCGCCGCATGACGCCTTGTCCTCACTGTAAAACCCGCATTCGCGATGTGACAGGGAAGCTGTACACAGAACGCCAGCTCCGTGCGCGTGATCATGACGAATGGTTCACGGAGCGACGGGCCGAAGTCGACGATATTGTCGGTGAGAGACTTCGAGAGAATTGCATTCCGGGATTTCTAATACGCATTGGACCCGGCTGTGTCGCCGCCCAGCATTTTGACGGAGCTTTCATCCCGATCAAAATAGCGGCTATGCGTCCCGATTTGATTCCACCTTATCGTAGAATCTGTCTGCTGGAATCGTGCGAGTGCCGGGCCGAAGAGCTGCAGGCGGGCGACAAGATACCAAAGCTCATCATCTCGGCGGATGCCCCTGTCCCAACGCCGAACTTCTGTGACGTGTCTCCAGACGGATCGCGCGTCGTTCATTTCTCCGTATCCAGCCCAATCATCAATCTTCTGGTGCCGCGATGTTTGGTGGCCTGGTACGAAAGTGCTTGTCGGATTGGTAAAAGAACCGTCGCAATCATAGCCCACAATATGCGGGCAACGTTTATGACGATCAAACGCGCGGACCGGAAACTACTGCGGTTAGCCGGTGGCGACCGAGTGCTGTTGATGCTGTTACGCAGCGTCGTCATCACTGCCGCGCTGGCAATCCCGGCCATTGCGGTAATAACTCTCTGTCTTTGAAGTGTATTTCTTCTCGCGTCGGACGCGGGTTGGGTGGCACGCCCTGAGTGAGGTACGAACGAAGGGCGTGGCGAGCGTCTCGACGTATTCCTCTCTTATTTGAACGCAACGTTCGCGTAGGATCCACAGACAAGTTCAGGGCCCTCAAACATGCGCATCGACGACCCTGCTTCCGGCGATTCCTGGTTCAGCAAGCGCCGCAAGCGCTATGACGACGATTTTGCGCCAAGAGAGCTGACGTTTTCCTGCTATCGCCGGTTCCCATTTCTCGAACGCGATCGCACTCGCCACTGGTTCATCGCCGCTTTGCAGACAGCGCGGCAGCGGTGGCCAGTCGACGTTTGGGCCTATGTCATCATGCCCGAGCACGTCCATCTGCTCGTGAGCCCCCGAGAGGCGAAACTCGAACTGGGGCGTTTTGCCGGGTTCGTCAAGGAGCACACCGCCCGGCCGGCGATCCGCTGGCTCAAGGAGAATGCGCCGGAATTCCTGCCGAAGATCACAGTGGTCGAAGGGAGTATCGCTCGCCGGCGGTTCTGGCAGCCCGGCGGTGGATACGATCGAAACGTGACCGGGGAGCGCACGTTGGAATCGATGATCGATTACATTCACCATAATCCGGTGCGGCGTGGACTCTGCGAACGTCC
>JAGVKR010000658.1 GCA_020050375.1 Planctomycetales bacterium | reverse complement strand
TCCATCACACAACGACTTGCGGCAAGTCTCCTTTGCCCAGACCCCCAAAGAAAATTTCAACCCGCCGATTTTCTTCCCCTGCTGGGGAACGTGGGCTAATGGGCCAGCATGAGCGACGAACGACCAGAAGGGCAACGCATTCCACATGAGCAGTAACAACAGGTTGACTACGCGGCCATCATCTTGACTTCCGACTCGCTCAGGCAGGCGTCGCCACAGTGTTCGCACTCTTCGGCACACTTGATACAGGCGTTGATGCAGGATTGGTGCTGTTGGTGAGCCATTGTTCAATCCTTCGGGAAAGTGGGAACGGAAATTCTCTGCCGTGGGACGCCGGTTGCTCAACGGAACAACCGGCGTCTGCCCTGCGGCTACTTCACTTATTGCTCCCAGTGTGCTTGAGCATCTCCCGGCACGCCTTTTCGCACTTGCGGCACTCGTCCGCACACTTCTTCATCACCGGGTCGTCCTTGTGCTTCTCGCACTCGTCGCCGCACCGCTTGCACGCGTCCGCACAGGACTTGCAGATGATGTCCGAGAACGGCCCCATGCGGGACACGATGCTGGACGCGGCGGAACAGAACGTGGCACAGTCCTGACCAGCAACCCCGCGTTTCGTTCACTGGGCGACGGGAATGCCTCTGCTCGTCTCGCGGAACGGAATGGCTTCCGACGATCAGGTCAGGGGGACTCATCCTCGATCGTCAGCAACTCCAGCGCGACCAGTTCCTGGACCAGCGCCCGCAGGCCCGAGCCGCGGCGGAGTGGTTGCTTGGCGAGCAATCGTTCGACCAGATTCTCGGCCTCCGGCGGAACGTGCGGCGCGAGAGTCCGCAATCGTTGCGGCCGCGACTGCTTCTGCTGCCGAACGACCTCGGCCACCGTTTCTCCCTCGAACGGCAGAACGCCGGCGAGCATCCGGTAGAGCGTGATCCCCAGGCTGTAGACGTCTTTGGCGACGCGATTTTGCTCGCTCGGCACCAGCGCCTCGGGAGCCAGGTATTCGGGTGTTCCCGAGAGCGTTCGTGAGGCATCGTCCAGGTCATCGACGATCCGCTGGTCGGGGCGGGCAAATCCCAGATCGATCAACTTGGCCGCTCCCGATCGGCACAGAAAAATGTTCGACGGTTTGACGTCGCCGTGCGTCAACCCGGCCTTGAGCAGGTCGTAGAGCCCCTGGGCGCACTGGCGGGCAATCCACAGCGCCACCGAGCACTCGAGTTGCCCCTCGCGCGTCAGGCGGGCTTCCAGCGTTTCGCCCGAAAGCCATTCGAGCAGCAGGTACGGAGGCTGCGACTGGAGAGAAGCCTCGTTCACGCGGACAACATGGTCGCTCGAAACACGGCGGCCGACTTCGGCTTCATTCCACAGCAGTTGCCGTGCGGCGCTTGGGTTCGGGCAATCGGGCCGGACCTGCTTCAGGGCGTGCAGTCGGCCGCTGCGCCGATCCTTGACCAGCCACACCTCGCCGAACGAGCCGCGGCCGGCCAGTGCGAGAACGTCGAGATGGGGAACCTGCCGCGCCAGCAATGGGGCGGGCAAATCTCGCGGCAGAGCGGAGCTCCGCGGAGGAGCAGACGAAACGACTGAAGCCGCCATGGAGACTCCGTTCGACAGGCGGTCGTGGTAATTCGGGTGAGATGTACTCTTTATATCGGCAAGATCGTCCCCTCGGCCGCACACCGGATGAAGCCGGTTGCGGCCGGGTTTCAACGAAAAAGCCCACGGGTGACAACCCGTGGGCTTTCAGCAGGTTACGGCTGCCGACGCAAGACTATTCGAACGTGACGCTGATCCAGCCATCGAGGGCCTTGATCCTCGTGACGGCGACGCGGACCTTCGTCTTGTCGCGTTCGAGCATCGCAATCCGGTCCATCTCGCGACGGGGGAAGGCGGCTTCGATTTTCTTGCGGATCACGCCGGCCCGAGCGACTTGCGTTGCGGCATTGTCGGCTTTCTCGGCCGGTGAAACTTCGATTCGCCCCGGCTCGATGACGACGTTCTTCACGTCGACCGAGAACGTCAGGGGAATCGTGATGATCTGCGTCGGAATCTCTTCCTTCCCTTCCTGCTTGAGACCGGCGCGCAGGGTGACGATCAATGCTCCGTCACCCACCTGGAAGCGGATCGGATCGTTCTGAGCGAACGCCAGGCTCTTGGCCGATTCTTCGGCGTCGGCCGGCTTGTCGTTCTTGAACTTGACCTCGCGACCCAGGAGCTTGGTCATGTTGGCTTCGATGCGGGCCTTGAACTGGTCGTCGGTGAGCGTCTGGCCTTTGAGGTCCAACCGATCGGCAGCATTGTTCATCAGGCTCTCGTGCGCCAGAATCGTGACGCCGCGCCCGAGAACGAGGGCCGGATTCGGGTCGCTCCCGCCGAGCTCTGCGGCCGACATCAGGCGGCTCATGACCCTGAGCTCGTTGTCGGTCGTGCTCCACGACTTGGCGTCGGGATAAAGCTGGAGCTCCTGGAGCGCGGCGAACCGCTCGCCCAGTTTCGGGTTGAAGCTGCCGTTCGCGCCGAACTCCTTGTCAACTTCTGAATTGAACTTGGGAATGACGTTGCTCTGCACACGGCTGGCAGCGATCGCTTCGGATTCGCCGCGCATTTCTTCGGCCTTTCGCACGGCGATCCCATTGGCGATTCCCGTGAAGAGTCCGAAGTCGGTGTCGGCGCCGGTCGTCGTGTTGTGGGCGCTGACGCTGATTCGCGCCGGCTGGGTCGAGAACTTATCGCCGTTGAACGAAATCCGCTTGGCGGCGGTGAAGTAGTGATTGCCCTGAGTGTAGATTTGGGCCTGGTCGGTGACGCCGACCGTGCTCGACGAGATCGCGCCGCTGGCGACGATGTCGAATTGTGCGACGTTTGCGCTCGGAACGAGGTTCAGGCTGACGGTCGTCGCCGTCGTCTGGTTGCCGTAGACGTTGGCTCCCAGAATGTAATCGCGGACCGCTCCGCTTTCCTGCCGGCGCTGCGACACAACGCGATTGAGGAACGCTTCGGTCGCGATGACCCGCAGGTTGTAGTTGAAGTAATCGGTCCGGACGGCCTGGCTGACCCGTTCCCCTCCGTCGGGGGCGGCAGCGCGAACCGCTTCGAATGCCTTCCGCACGGCCGATGTTGAGGCGGATGTGTGCGTCAACTCGTAGTCTTCGACCCCCGCCAGCAATTCTCCAAGGCTCTTGCGGAGCGCCGGGCTGTTGGAGGCCGGGGCCGCATCGGCAACCGCGCCGTCATACGCGGCCAGGGCACTGTCGTAGACGGTGATCGACGGACGATCGAGGAACGTGCGGATCTTGTCATCAGCGTGCGTGACCTGACCCTTCAGTTTGTCCCGCACCCCCGCGACCGTCGCAACCGATTTGCCACCAAGCTGGCTGCGAACTTCGGCCACCTGCAGGTACTTGATCCACGCGTCGCCACCCTTCACGGCCCGCAAGTCTTTCTCAAGTGCCGCGAGCGCATTGAGGACGTCCTTCCGCGCGGCTTCAATCCGCGCTGCCTTGATTTCCGGTCCCATCTCAAGCGTATCGATGGCCGCCTTAGCCAGATCGAGTCGGCGCTTGAGGCCACCGTGCAACGAGATCAACTGATTGCTGATCGATTTGTATTTGGGGTCGGCCAGCGACGAGGCCACTGTCTTGAGACGAGCATCCAGGGCGCCGATCGCTTTTCGCTGCGCGGCAGCGTCGAGCCCTTCTTTTTCGTAAAGGGTCGACAGATCGGCGGTGAGACCTTCGCCCCACGGTTGCCACGTTTCGGGAAGCGCGGCGATCGCGACTGTCAGCCCCGACGGAACTTCCGCCGGAAGCACCCCCCGCAATCCGGTTGCCGACGCATCGTCAGCGGCGTAGGAGACCCACGCGCCCGAGATCACTGTTCCCACCAAAACCATGCCCCACACACCGCGGGACAAGCGTTTTCCCCTCAGACTGCTCATTGTGCGACCAGCACTCATCGTCGATGCTCCGTTGATGGAAATTCCGTTTTGCGGCTGTGAATGCGTCTTACGACCTGGCCCGTGCCCCAAAATCAACCATCCCTGTCCGGTCTCCGCCGGTGGCCCTTGCTCAACCGACACTTTCCCGATCACTGGGGATTTATCGACGCAGTTGAGTGAACTGCCCCTCGGCATTTCACGGGCTTGCGGCGAGCGACTCCGCCGCGTCTGTCTGGAGTCCGCTTGTGTCGGTTGTAACGATGGGGGATGGCTGCAGAGCGGACAGGTGCGCCCTTCTCCAACGCGCGTGCAGTCTAGCGATCCACCCCATGTTCTGCAACCATCTCAATCAGCACAACCGGTAGTGTCACAGCATCAGAGGCGGTTTCGTATTGGTACAGCGAAGGTCGGGTATAATATGTGAGTTTGCAACCTCGTTCCCAAGCTCCGCTTGGGAACGCCCGTGTCGAAGCTCCGCTTCGTCCCGGATTGGCAGCGCCTTCCAATGGTCGTACCGGGCCGCGCAGCGGAGCTTCGAACGAGGCGTGCCCAAGCGGAGCTTGGGCACGAGGGAAGCGGAACTTGCACACGAGGGGTTGTGTGCAGCTCCCAACCTCGCCGGCGGCGTTCGGCGGGGCCGCTCCCAAATGCCCCACCCGGCCGGCATTTGCTGAACTTTCGCTCTCTGACGCGCGTCTATAATTGGTAGACGTCTATAATTGGTAGAATGGAGAAACAGGCCGACGGTCGATCCCGATGGGTGTCGTCCCCCGGTCTCTCTCGCCTCAGGATCCAGTCATGGCGGCAAACTCCGATCGCGAAGCACCGGCGGCGAAGCAGTACGTCGATTACGACGAATATGTCGATTTTCAGATCGAGAAGGCCCGGGCGCACATCAAGGCGACCGACATCTTCACCACGCTGACGACGCTGGTGGCGGCCTTTGTCGGGTATCTGCTGCTGTTTGTTGTCTTCGACCAATGGGTCTTCGACGGGGGTTTCAGCGACTGGGCCCGCAGCGCGCTGCTGTCGATCGTCGTTCTGGGAATGGGGGCCACGCTCATCCGGCGGGTCCTCCTGCCGCTCCTCCGCCGCGTGCATCCCCTGTACGCCGCGCGGATGATCGAGAAGTCCGACCCGAACCTCAACAGCAACCTGTTGAATTTCGTCGACCTGCAACGCTCGGAAGAGTCCGCGCCGGCCCCGGTCGTGATGCGGTCCATGCAGAAACGAGCCGCCGTCGAGTTGTCGCACATCGACGTCGACGAAGCGATCGACCGTCGGCCCCTTTTGCGCGTGGCGTATGCCTTGCTGGCAGTCGTGGTCGTCTCGGCGGCGTACATCGTGTTCTCACCCAAAGATCCGTTCACATCCGTCTGGCGCGCTTTGCGGCCAACTGCATCGATCGCGGTCGCCACCGAGACGACGATTCGTGAAGTCACTCCCGGCGATGACGTTGTTCCGGCCCGCTCGCATCTGACGGTCGAAGCCGACATTCGCGGACCCGATACCGACCGCGTCCGAATTCTCTTCACGACCACCGACCACAAAGAGGTCGACCAGCCGGTCGAAATGCGGCGGATCGATCCCGACCTGCCCCGCTTCCGCGGCGTCCTCAACGGCGAGAACGGGCGCGGGCTGCTGCAGAGCCTGACATATTGCATCACCGCCGGTGACGCACGGACGCGCGAGTTTCACATCGAAATCATCCAGCCTCCCTCGGCCCGCGTCGACGACGTGCATCTTGTCTTTCCGTCGTACATGCAGTTCGACGAGCGAACGACGGCGGGGGGCAGCATCGACGGCTGGGAAGGGGCGATGGTCACTGTCCGGGCCACCGCCAACATGCCGGTCAAATCCGCCGCCATCGTGATGACCGACAACGAAGACGCGCACGCCAAGGGCGAAGAGATCGCCATGCAGGTCGTCGACGGCACGAAGCTCTCGGCGAAGTGGAAGCTCGAGTTCCGCAGCGACGGGACCTGCCCGCATTTCTATTACGTGCAGGTCAAAACCGCCAAGGGGGAAGCCGATCCCGAGCCGACGGTGCATACGCTGCGCATTCGCCCCGATCAACGTCCCGAAGTCGCGCTGCTGTCGCCCGTGGGCGATCTCACCGGCGAGCGGGCCCGGGCCGCGAATGCCGTGATCCCGCTCGTGATTCAGGCAGCCGACCCCGACTTTCAGCTCCGCTCGATCCGCCTGAAGGCCGAACGGAACGGCGAAGAGTTCGTGAGCGAGCCGCTGTTCGAGTCGCGCGACCTCGGGCAATCGTTTCGCGACAACTACGACTGGAATCTCAGCTCGCTGAAGCCGAGCCTGCGCCCCGGCGAGTCGATCCAGTTCTGGATCGAAGCCCGCGACAACAAGCAGCCCACGCCGAACCGGGCCGTCACCCCGCGCGTGAATCTCGAAATCCGACCTGAAAAGTCGGCCGACGGAGTTCGTAAGGACCTGGCCGCCGAGAAGCGGGATCAGGCCGATCAGATCGCCCGTGCCGACGAGACGAAGAACACCACGGGGAACGATCGACCCGCAGGCAAAGAGGACGACAACAAGGGGGATGTTCCACCGCCCGAGCGCCCCGAAGCCACGCCACGACCGCCGGCCGACAAAGCCAGTCCCGCGGAAGAGAAGGCGCCCGAAGAGAATCGAACGGGCGATAGCAAACCGGGCGAGAAGCAGGCGGGGGACGACAAGAAGGCGCCGCAGCCTCCGGGGGACGATCCCCGACGGGCGCTCGAGAAGCTGCTGCAGAAGCAGGCCGAAGACGAGCAGCCTCCGCCGAGCGACCGCAAGGAAGAGCAGAAATCTGCCGAAGGCGACAAAACCAAGCAGGGAGAAAACTCGACGAACAAGGGGACGAAGGGCGGCAAAAAAGAAACCGACAAGTCTCCCTCGAAGAAGGAGGGTCCGAAAGATTCTCCTCCCAAAGAGTCCGAGAACAAAGAAGGGACCGACGACGCCGGCAAGTCCAAGCCGCAGCCGGACGCCAATGGAGCAAAAGATCCGACCGATCCGTCGGCCACCAAGCCGCAGAAACCGGGCGATGCGCAGGGGAAGTCCGATCAGAAGGAGCCGAACGAAGACGGGGATTCGAAGGAACAGCCGGGATCGGATCCGAACAAGCCAAATGCGGGCGACAAGCCGCCCGCCGAGAAACGGCCGGGCGAAAAGGGAAGCAAGGCGGCTGACAAGAAGCCGAATGACAAACTTGCGGACAAAAAGGATCCGGGGGACGCAGAAGACAAAACGGCAGACGACGCCTCGAAGGGCGACAATCCCGATGGAAAAGAGAAAAAAACTCCGGACGACTCCGACGCGGCGCGCGACGATCAATCAAAACTCGATCCGAAGAAGACTCCTAAGAAGGGCGAGCAGCCCGGTTCGGACGGATCCGGCGACAAAGACAATCCTTCGCAGCCGGGAGACGGCGACAAGGGAAAACAGGCCCCCTCCAAAACGAAGACCGAAACCGAGAAGCCCGGCGACGCCAATGACGGAGACACCAATCCCGACTCCAAGACACCCGCGCGCGAAAAGAAGTCGGAGTCGCCCGATTCCACAGGCGACCAGGAGCCGGCCGACGACTCGGCGGGTGCGAAGAAACGCCAGGCGACCGGAAAGGAACCGGGCGAGGCCACCGGCAGCGACGATGCCGACCCGAACGCCGTGAAGAAAAAAAATCTCCAGCGCAAGCCCGACAGCAAGCCTGGCAAGACGAAGCCGTCGGCCAACGACGATGGTGACGCCGAGCGTCCGAGCGAAAAGCGCAAGACCGAACCGGGCGCCGATTCAAAAACCGACGACGCGAAGAAAACGAAGCGCGCTCCAGAAGGGAAAGAACCGGTCGAGCAGCCGGGTGAGTCCAACAATCCTCCCTCCGAACAACCCGAGAAGGGTCCTGACGGCGAACGCAAGAAAAGCCCCGGTAAAGCTCCCGACACCGGAAATCAGGATTTGAAAGGAGAGGGCAAGCCGAAAGGCCAGAAAGCCGAGCAGGCCGACGGCGGCGAAAAGGGAGAAAGCTCCGCCAGCGATCAGGGCAAACCGGGGGCGGACAACGAAGGCGGCGGCGACAAGAGCAAACAGCCCGGCGATTCTGAGAAGGCCGACGGAAAGACCGGCAAACCGGGAGACAAACCCGGCAAGGGGACTTCGTCGAGCCCGTCCGACAAGGGAAGCGAATCGAAAACCAGTGAGGGCGGAAAGCCGGGAAAGGGCGGCGAAGACGGTGAAGGAAAAGGTGAAGGCGAGGGGAAAGGAGAAGCCGCCGACTCGAAAGGCAAAGGCGCAGACGGCAAGCCCGGCTCGAAGCCTTCCTCCAAATCGGGCACTCCGTCACAGCCCGGAGGCACGCCGGGTGGTCAGTCTTCTTCTTCCGAAGGGGGCGGCGTGAACGGCCAGGTCTCCGACAATGGGGCGCAGGGAAATGAAGGGAGCGCAGAAGGGGAAGGGGCCGGCCAGTCGGGAGCGGGAGACAGCCTCCCCTCCGCCGATGAAGAACAGGCGCGGCTCGATTACGCCCGCAAGGCCACCAACCTGCTGCTCAAGCGGCTCAAGGAACAGCTCTCGCGCGGCGAGGTCGATCAGAAGCTGCTCGACGAAATGGGCTGGAAGGATGTCGCCGACGTGACGAAGTTCACGCAATATCTCGAACAGAACCTCAACAACACCAACGACGATGCCCGGCAGGCGCAGTTCGAAGAGTTGCTCAAGAGCATGCGACTGGGCAAGGAGACCGTTCGCCGTCAGGGAGGAGAGGGGCCCGAGCGCCGCGTCGAGAACGCCAGCCGCACGAATTCCGCCCCACCCGAATGGCGCGAGCGATGGGAATCGTACACCAGGCGGCTCGGCCGAGATCGCAAGGTCGACGACGCGAAATCAAAGCCGCCCGTCAAGAAATAATGGCTCGCGCGGAGCCGCCCATTGCGATGATTTGGGCGCCACGGCCAGAGAGCATTGGGATCGACACATTTCCTTCTCCCCTCTCCCTCGACGGGAGAGGGGTTGGGAGTGAGGGTGATTTTCGCGTCGATTGACGTTCGCCCCCTCATCCCCGACCCTTCTCCCGCGAGGGAAAAAGGGAGAACTGCTTCTGGTTCGCGCAGCCTTTCGAGATGCGTAGCTACCTATCTCCAGCGCGCATAGCGACTCGGTCGATTGAACATCTCAGGGCGAGGCCTATCAACTCAGCGAAGACCAGGCGGGCGAGCGCTACTTGCCGATGGCCCATAGGGCTTCGAACGTGCGCAGGTAAATGCGACCGTTGGAGACCAACAGCGAAGCGGTGATGCTCTCATCGATCTTGTTGATCGAGACGACTTCGAATTTCGGGCCCGCCTGGATGACGGTCGTCGTTCCGTCCCGCGCAACCACGTACAACTTTCCGTCGGCCATCACAGGCGAGGCGCGATTGGATCCTTCCTTCGTTCGTTCTTCGTACAGCTTCTTCCCGGTTTTGGCGTCGAGGCACAACAGCACGCCGTTCTCGCGATAAACGTACACGAGGCCGTCGTAAATCAGCGGAGAAGGAACGTCGGTCGTCGGCTTGAACTCCCAAAGTTTATGAGGGGTGCCGGTGATGTCTCCCTTGCCATCGCCGTCCAGCGCGATGATTCGGCCCCCTTTGGCCGACGGAGCAACGATCAGTCCCGGCGCTGCGACGGGGGAGGCGACGAGGCGGAGCGTTCGGTCGTACTTGTCGGGTTGCAGTCCGGCTGAGCGCCACAATTCGTGTCCGTCGTCGAGACTGTGCGCGATGACGTAATCGGCCCCGTGTGTCAACAAATACGACTGCTTGCTGTCGCGGTAAATGATCGGAGAAGCGTAGGAATGCTCGTTCTCGTCCGACGCCGGGCTGGGGCGCGGCTGCTTCCAGATTTCATTGCCGGTCGTCTTGTCGAGGCATACGACCAGCGCCTCGCGCGTTGCCGGATTCCCGTCGCCGTGAATCAGTTGCAGGTACAGACGATCGCCGTCGAGGACCGGCGTCGACGTCATCCCGAACATGATCTTGAGCGGCCCATAACGATCCTGGACGTCGAACTTCCACACTTCGTGGCCGTCGACGTCGTAACACCCGAGAACGCCCGTCCCGAAAAAGGCCCAGACGTGCTTCCCGTCGGTGCTGGGGGAGGGGGACGCCGAATTCCCTTCGTTGACGCGCGCGTCTTTGTTTCCCGTTCCCATTTTCTGTCGCCACAAAATCTTGCCATCAGTGCTCACGCACATGAGGAGCAGCGAGAGGTTGTCATCGTCGACCGACGTCAGAAAGATCCGCTTGTCCCACACAACCGGGGTCGCTCCCGCGCGGCCCGGCAGCTTCACGCGCCAGGCGACGTTCTCCGTCGCGATCCACGACACGGGGACGTTCTTCTCGGCGCTGATCCCGTCGAATCGCAATCCGCGCCACTGCGGCCAATTATCTCCCAGTGCCGGCGCGACGAAAGCGAGCGCCGCAAAGGGGAGCAGGAGGGACAGATGGCATTTGCGAGAAGTCATTCTCAGGATCTCGGATGTGGGGCCAATGGCTGGAGGCTCACGAGGCGCGTTTTGAAGTTTCGCGAGACGACGATCGCCCGTCAAGGAGCCGCGAACGAGACGCCGAGCTGCCGCCTGGCGTCCGCCGCGCGACGACTTTACTCCCCCTCCCGGCCTGTTAAGCTGTGAAGCGACAACCCCGAATCATCAACCACAGTGAGGAGCCCCGCAATGCGCATGTTTCTGTGCGGCCAGTGGCAGGATCGACCGGCGAAAATCGACGTGACCAATCCCTATAGCGGGGCCGTGATCGACACTGTTCCGAAGGGGACATCGGCCGACGTCGACAAGGCGCTCGCGACGCTGGTCGAAGGGGCCAGGCTGATGCGGAACATGGCCGCCTACGACCGCAGCCGGATCCTGCGGAAAGCCGCCGCGCTGATGCTCGAACGCGAGCAGGACCTCGGGCGGACGGTCAGCACCGAAGAAGGCAAGATCCTCGCCGAAGGGGTTTTCGAGGCGAGCCGCGCGAGAGAGACGATCGACGTCTCGGCCGACGAAGCCAAGCGTCTCTCGACCGAAGTTGTGCCGCTCGACGCGGCCCCCGGAGCGAAGGGGAAATTCGGATTCACGCTCCGTGTCCCCTGCGGGATCGTGGCGGCGATCACGCCGTTCAACTTTCCGCTCAACCTGGTGGCGCACAAAGTCGGCCCGGCCATCGCCGCCGGCAACGCCGTCATCATCAAGCCGGCCAGCGACACGCCTCTCTCGGCCCTGCGCCTCGTCGAAATTCTGCTCGAAGCCGGAATGCCGCCGCAGGCCATCGCCTGCATCACCGGCGGCGGGGCGGAAATCGGCAACACCCTCTGCACCGACAAGCGCGTTCGCAAGATCAGCTTCACGGGCAGCTTCGAAGTCGGCGAGGCGATCTGCAAGATGGCCGGCGTGAAGCGCGTCGCGATGGAGTTGGGAAGCAACAGCCCTGTGATCATCATGGACGACGCCGACCTCGACAAGGCGGCCCAGATGGTCACGGTCTCGGGGTTTTCCAATGCCGGCCAGGTGTGCATTTCGGCCCAGCGGATTCTCACCTCAACCGGAGTCTACGGCGACTTTCTCGACGCGCTCAAGCCCCGCGTCGAAGCCCTGACGACCGGCGACCCGCTTGCCGAAGGAACGAAAATGGGTCCGATGATTCGCGAGCGCGACGCGATTCGCGTCGAAAGCTGGGTCAAGGAAGCGGTCTGAGCCGGCGCCAAACTGGTCACGGGCGGGAAGCGCCACGGCACGATTCACGAGGCAACCGTCCTGGCCGACGTGTCTCCCTCGATGCGCATCAGTTGCGACGAGCTGTTCGGCCCCGCCGTCGCCGTCACGCGCACGAACGACATCGACGAAGCCATTCGCCTGGCCAACG